>NZ_JBVHLF010000035.1:0-599 GCF_055559155.1 Kitasatospora sp. NPDC024654 | reverse complement strand
ACCCATAAATCAGCCAACCACCCAACCACGTGGCTCCAGTGGGAGGTTTGGTATCCCACGCGGCCACGCGAGCTTCCCCTGTGCCCCCCCCCCCCCCCCCGCCCCCCCCCCCCCACCCTGGGAAGCGACCCGCTCGACGATTCCCGAGGGGCGTCCTCGGTGCCCGCTCGGTGGATCAGGGGTTGACGCCGAAGACAGTCATTCTTCGCCAACGCCCAGGCAGCACAACCGAGTCGGGTCAGCGCCCATGACGTATCGGGGAACTGTCCGCGCAACGCCCCGGTGTCCGGTCGGCGGTGCTGCCGGAACCGACCGCCCGGGCCCGGTCATCGCCCACCCTGCCATCGCCGCCACGTCCGCTCGCCGCGCCCGGAACTCGGGCAGGCGGGTGAACGGCTTGAACCGGGCAGGAGGCGGGACGCTGCGCGTGGTGTGAGGCGGGTCGGACGGGGCAGGTTCGCGGTGAATCCGTGAGGACTGGACACTGGAGCTATTGTCACGACTCTGTCAATCCCCTGGAAACGTAGAGTCGTCTCTATGCGGCTTCGTCCCTCTGTCGGGTCTCGGCTCGCTGCTGGTTGATGATGCGTTCGAACTCG
>NZ_JBVHLF010000034.1:55988-87151 GCF_055559155.1 Kitasatospora sp. NPDC024654 | reverse complement strand
GCGTTCGGGTGCACCGGCACCACGGGGTGGCCGGCCGCCAGCAACCGGTCCACCACCAGGCCGCGGGTGGTCTCGATCGCCACCGGCAGGTCGGCTGGACTGCCGTGCCGGCGCAGGCGCCTGATGGTCGCCTCGATGCCCTGCTCGGTGTGTGCCAGCTCCCAGCGATCCACACGGGTACCGGAGTTGTCCATGACGCTGACGTCGTGGGTCTCGGTCGCCCAGTCCCATCCGATGAACACGAAGGTCGTACTCCTGTGTTGAGCGCGGAGCACCTACCCGGTCGTGAGGTCGTCTGCCGGAAGCTCATTAATCGGCCCTCTGCGGGGCGTGTCCCTGAAGCCGATCAGACGGCCTCGGCCCGGCGGGGCTGGCGTAACTCATCGTGGCCGACGAACGGCTCGCGCGACTGGCCATGCACCCACCGGGACCGAGAGGTCACAACCCTACCGAAGAGGGCTGCAGAAGGGATGGTCCTCTAATGAGCGCCCAGGTCCTCGTCGCCGGTGCGGCCCCGTCGGGCTGATGGGCAGCCGCACCTCGGCCCGGGGCGGCTCGGGCCGGCGCTGACCGCCGGGCGCGGCGCGCCCGGCGGCGGAGGCGGAACCCGGGCCGCACGGACCGGCGACGCCTTGCACTACGCTCGCCGGATGCTCACCCGCTCCACCCGCTCGCCCTGGGTCCGGTTCACACTGCTGGCGCTGCTGCTGGCCGCGGCCGCCGGCTCGGTGCTGCTCTGGGACCCGCGCCGGGCCGCCGACGCGGTGCCCGGGGCCTGGCGGGCGCCCGCCTTCGTGCTGCTCTTCGCTCTGGGCACGCTGGCCTTCCTGCCGAAGCCGGCGCTGAACGTGGCCGCCGGGCTGCTGTTCGGCGCCGAACGGGGCGTCGCGGTGGCGGTGCTGGGCACCACGCTGGGCGCCGCGCTCGCCTTCGGCCTGGGCCGCGGGCTGGGGCGGGAGGCGGTCCGTCCGTTGCTGCGCGGCCGGGCGCTGACCGCGCTCGACCGGCGGCTCACCGAGCAGGGGTTCCGCTCGGTGCTGCTGCTGCGGCTGGTGCCCGGGGTGCCGTTCCAGGCGGTGAACCTGGGCGCGGCGTTCTCCGGCACGCGGCTGCGCCCGTACCTGGCGGGCACCGCGCTGGGCGTGTTGCCCGGGACCGCCGCCTACGTGGTGGCCGGCTCGGCGGCGGGCTCCCCCGGCTCGCCCGCGTTCCTCGCCTCGACCGCGGTGATCGTGCTGCTGGGCCTGTTCAGCCTGCTGGCGATGCGACGTCCCGACGCCGGGCCATCGCGACGGTCCAGGGCCTGCCGCTAGATTCCGCCGGCCACCCGCAGGTTCGCGCCGGTGGCGTACGAGGCGTCCGGCGACAGCAGCCAGGCCACCGCGCCGGCGATCTCGTCCGGCTCGCCCGCCCGGCGCAGCGGGATGCCGGGCGCCAGCCGGTCCGGGCGGCCGGGCTCGCCGGAGTCCGTGTGCAGGGAGGTGTGGACGATGCCGGGCGAAACCGTGTTGACCCGGATCCCGGCCGGGCCCAGCTCCTTGGCCAGCCCGACGGTGAGCGCGTCGGTGGCCGCCTTGGTCGCGGCGTAGTGCACGTAGTCGCCCGGGCTGCCCAGGGTGGCCGCCGCGGACGAGATGTTGACGATGGCTCCACCCGGCCCGAGGTCGCGGGCGGCGCGCCGGGCGCAGAGCAGGTAACCGACCAGGTTGACGTCCACCACCCGGCGCAGGTCCTCGGTGCGCGCCTCGGCGAGCGGGCCCAGCGGGCTGGTCACCCCGGCGTTGTTGACCAGGCCGGTGACCGGGCCGAGTTCGCCGGCCGCGGTGTCGAAGAGCCGGTCGACGTCGGCCTCCACCGTGGTGTCCATCCGCACGGTGACCACCCGGCCGCCCGCCGCCCGGACGTCGGCGGCCACCTCCTCGGCCGCCGCCTCGTCGCGCCGGTAACCGACCGCCAGACCGTGCCCCGCCGCGGCGAGCCGCCGGCAGATCGCCGCCCCGATCCCGCGGCCGCCGCCGGTGACGATGGTGACGGGGCGTGACATGGGCGGCTCCTTCGGTCCGGTGGGCCGACGCCGGCCCTGCCGAGGAGCTTACCGTCCGGTCACATCCCACCGCCCGCGGACGAACGATCCACGAGGATGGCCGGCATGACGAGCCCTGACGCCCTGGTGCGCACCGATCCCCCACCGGCCGCCGACGAGCGGGCCGCCCTGCTGGCCTTCCTGGACTACCACCGGGCCACGCTCGCCCGGAAGTGCGCCGAGCTGACGGACGAGCAGCTGCGCCGCCGCGCGGTGCCACCGTCCACGCTCTCCCTGCTCGGCCTGGTGCGGCACCTGGCCGCGGTGGAGCGGCACTGGTTCCAGGAGGTGCCGCTCGGTGAGCGACCGGATCCGCTCCACTGGTCGCCGGAGCGGCCGGACGGCGACTTCGACGACGTCGACACCGCCGACCCGGCCGAGGCGTTCGCGACCTGGCGCCGGGAGGTCGAGCTCGCCGACCGGGCGGTCCGAGGTCTGCCGTTGGAGCGCGTCGCCGCCACCGAGGGGCGTGACAGGGGCGTAACACTCCGCTGGATCCTCACCCATCCGATCGAGGAGTACGCGCGGCACAACGGGCACGCCGATCTGCTGCGCGAGGCGATCGACGGCCGAACAGGTGAGTGACGCGGCGTCAATCGGGTGAGCTTGCCTACTCAGTTGGCGCAGGCCCGCAACCGGGCACCCGGCCCGCTCGTCCGATCACTGTGAGAACGGCGGATGCCGATGGCATGCGCCACTACGCTGAACGGCGTGCCTGGGCGGGCGCCACAGTGGTGATCAGTGCGATACTCGGACAGTTCCGGCGACTGGATGACGCGTCAGAGGCCGCGGGGCGCACGGGACCGGACGAGTGACAGGACAGGGAGGCGCGGCATGGGAGCACTTCGCGACGAGCACCACAACGGGTGGCTGATGCCCTCCGGGAGTTACCCCGCCGCGGTGTACGAGGATCCGTGGACGAGCGCGGACGCGACGCCGACGGTTCCCCAGATGGCGAAGATCGTCTCGCTGAAGCCGACGGGCTTCGAGTCCGCCCGGACGGTCGGCGAGCACATCCGCTCCGGCACCCCGGTGGTCATGGACGTGACGGACATGGACGACGCCGAGGCCAAGCGGATGGTCGACTTCGCCTCCGGACTGGTGTTCGGAACCAAGGGCGGGATCGAGCGGATCGCTCGCCGGGTCTTCCTGCTCACCCCGGCCGAGGTCGAGGTGACGGTGATCGACCGGCCGTTGGACGACAGCGGGTTCTACAACCAGAGCTGAGCTGGACCGCGGGCGCGGCGACCGGAGGTGGCGACAGGCCGCCTCCGGTTTTTTGCTGCCCCGGCCACTCGTCGAGCGTCGCAGCTGCGAATGCGGAATCTCATGTGAGACATATATGTCTCACATGAGCTACCCTGTTCTCATGGCCATCGACCGTGACTCCGTCCTCGCCGCCGCCGTGGGCGTGCTCTCCCGGCAGCCCACCGCCCACCTGGACGAGATCGCCCGGGCGGCCGGGATCAGCCGTGCCTCGCTGCACCGGATCTTCCCGGGCCGCGAGGCGCTGATCCGCGAGGTCGGCCTGCTCGGCCTGCGGACCTACAACGCCGCCCTGGACACCGCCGCGATCGAGGAGGGCGACGCCGAGGCCGCGCTGCGCCGGCTCGCCGAGGTGTTGGTGCCGGACGCCGCGCTCTGCGCCTTCCTGGCCGGCGAGAACCAGCTCTTCGACGACGCCGAGCTGTGCGCGCTCTGGGAGGAGCAGGACGCCCGGGTCCGCGCGCTCTTCCTGCGCGGCCAGCAGCAGGGGTTCTTCCGGATCGAGCTGTCGGCCGGCTGGCTCAGCGAGGCCTTCTTCGACCTGCTCGCGGGCGTCGGCTGGGCCGTCCAGGACGGCCGGCTGGCCCCTCGCGACAGCGTCTTCTCCCTCATCGAGCTCTTCCTCGGCGGAGCCCTCAGGAGCCCCTCCCCATGAGCACCACCCGCGCCCTCGGCCCCACCTCCCTCGCGTCCGCCGGCCGGAACCGCCGGTGGGCCGGCCTCGCGGTGCTCGTCCTCGCCATCGTGCTGGTGGTCGTCGACGCGACCGTGCTGGTGCTCGCGATCCCCGAGATCACCGAGACCATGCGGCCCAGCGCCACCCAGCTGCTCTGGATCGGTGACGTCTACTCCTTCGTGCTGGCCGGGCTGCTGGTCAGCATGGGCTCGCTGAGCGACCGGATCGGCCGCAAGCGCCTCCTGATGACCGGCTCGGCCGCGTTCGGCGCGGCCTCGCTACTCGCCGCCTACGCCCCCGGCGCGGGCTGGCTGATCGCCGCCCGGGCGCTGCTGGGCGTCGCCGGGGCGACCATCATGCCGTCCACCCTGTCGCTGATCCGCGCGCTCTTCCCGGACGACCGGGAACGGGCCACCGCGATCGGCATCTGGGGCGCGGCGGCCACCGCGGGCGCCGCCGCCGGGCCGCTGCTCGGCGGGGTCCTGCTGGAGCACTTCTGGTGGGGCTCGGTCTTCCTGCTCAACCTGCCGGTGATGGCGCTGCTGATCGGGCTGGGCCTCTGGCTGTTGCCGGAGTCGCGCGACCCGAAGCCGGGCCGCTGGGACGTGCTCAGCGTGCTGCTGTCGATGACCGGGGTGATCGCGGTGGTCTACGCGGTCAAGGAGGCCGCCGCGAACGGGCCCGGACACTGGAACGTGCCGGTCACGGCCATGCTCGGGACGGCCGCGCTGGCCCTCTTCGTCCGTCGCCAGCTGCGGCTGGAGACCCCGCTGCTGGACGTCCGGCTCTTCGCCGACCGGCGGTTCACCGCGGCCGTGGTCGGCGCGCTGGTGGCCGTGCTGGGGCTGGCCGGCGTGGTGTTCTTCATGTCGCAGTACCTCCAGCTGGTCCGCGACTACTCGCCGCTCAGGGCGGGCCTGGCCGAGATGCCGGCGTTCGTGGGCGCGACCGTCACCGCGGTGCTGACCGCGCGACTGGCCCGGACGGCCGGTGCCCGGGCCACCCTGGTCGGCAGCATGGCCGCGCTGGGCCTGGCGCTCGGTGCGCTCGGCTGGCTCCGGCAGGACAGCGGCTACCTGCTGCTGGCCACGGTCTTCACGGTGGTCGGCGCGGGCGAGGGGCTGGTGTACACGCTCTCGGCCGACATGGTGCTGACCGCCGCGCCGGCCGCGCGGTCCGGGGCCGCCTCGGCGGTCTCGGAGACCGCGTACGAGCTGGGCACCGCGCTCGGGATAGCGCTCTTCGGTTCGGTGCTGACCGCCGTCTACACCCGCGGGGTGGGGATGCCGGCGGACGTCCCGCCGGCGGTGGCCGAGCAGGCCCGGCAGTCGCTCGGCGCGGCGGTGGAGGCCGCCCGGACGCTGCCCGCGGAGACCGGCACGGCGCTCACCGAAGCGGCCCGGGCCTCCTTCGTGCACGGCCTGGGCACCGCCGCGTGGCTGGCGGCGGTGCTGGTGCTGGCCGGCGCGCTGCTGGCCTGGCGGCTGCTGCGGCCGACCGGGCGGGTGAGCAGGCCCTAGCTGCCGAGCGGGAGGTCGAGCTCGGCCCAGACCACCTTGCCCTCCTTCGTCAACCGGCTGCCCCAGCGGTGTGCCAGCTCGTTGATCAGGTGCATCCCCCGGCCGCCCTCGTCCTCCGAGCTGGCCGGGCGCAGCCGCGGGCTCTGCCGACCGGTGTCGGCCACCTCCAGGGTGAGCGCCCGGTCCCGGAACAGCCGCAGCCGGCGCGGCTCCTGCGCGTGCACCAGGGCGTTCGTGACCAGCTCACTGACCAGCAGTTCGGCGAAGTCGGCGAGCGGGGAGAGCCCCCAGGCGCCGAGCGTGCTGCGGGTGAAGCGGCGGGCCAGCGCGGGCATCGGCTCCTCGCCGGTGAGCGGCAAGGTGGCGATCCGATCGTGCGGGACGGGCAGCGCCCGCGCCATGATCATCGCGATGTCGTCCTCGGTGCCGCCGCGCACCAGCGTCGAGACCACCGCGTCGCAGTGCGCCTCCAGGGTGCGGCCGCGCTCGGCCAGGGTGCGGCACAGCGCGTCGATGCCCTGATCGATGTCCTCGCCACGGCGCTCCACGAGCCCGTCGGTGTAGAGCGCCAGGATGCCGCCCTCGCCCAGAGTGAAGTCCACGCTCTCGAAGGCCACCCCGCCGACCCCGAGCGGCACTCCGGGCGGCAGGTCCAGGGTGCGCGCGTTGCCGTCCGCCGCCATCACCACCGGCGGCAGGTGGCCGGCGCCGGCCAGCGTGCAGCTGCGGTCCACCGGGTCGTAGACCGCGCAGACGCAGGTGGCGAACTGGCCCTCGCCGATACCGGTGGCGGTCTCGTCCAGCCGGGCCAGCACCTGGGCGGGCGGCAGGTCGAGGGTGGCCAGGGTGCGGGCCACCGTGCGCAACTGGCCCATCGTGGCGGCGGCCCGGATGCCGTGGCCCATCACGTCGCCGACCACCAGCGCCACCCGGCCGCAGGAGAGCGGCACCACGTCGAACCAGTCGCCGCCGACCTCGCTGACCACGCTGCTGGGCAGGTAGCGGTAGGCGATCTCCAGGCCGAGGGTGCGGTGGATCTCCTGCGGCAGCAGGCTGCGCTGCAGGGTGAGCGCGGTCTCCTTCTCGCGGCGGTAGAGGCGCGCGTTGTCGATGCAGATGGCGGTCCGGGCGACCAGCTCCTCGGCCAACGCCACGTCCGCGTCGCCGAACGGCTCCGGGTGGTGGGTGCGGACGAACTCGGCGCCGCCGAGCACCATGCCGCGGGCCATCAGCGGCACCAGCAGATAGGAGCGGACGCCGGCTTCGAGCCCCGGCTCGACCCGGTCGGGGTGCGCGGCCAGGCTCATCAGGGCCGCCTCGTCCACGTGCCGGAAGAGCAGCGGCCTTCCGCTGCGCAAGCTCTGGGTGTAGATCCGGTTGGAGTCGTAGGCGGTGGTCTCGCCGACCGAGTCGGCGGCCGCGGTCAGTCCGGACCCGTGCGCCTGGACGGCCGCCACCGCGCGCAGCAGGATGCCCTGGTCCGGCCCGAGCTGGCTGGGCTCCTCACCCTGCAGCACCGGGTCCAGCAGATCGACGGTGGCGAAGTCGGCGAACCGCGGGACCACCGCGCCG
This sequence comes from Kitasatospora sp. NPDC024654, assembly GCF_055559155.1. Taxonomy (NCBI): domain Bacteria; kingdom Bacillati; phylum Actinomycetota; class Actinomycetes; order Kitasatosporales; family Streptomycetaceae; genus Kitasatospora; species Kitasatospora sp. NPDC024654. The sequence goes on along the minus strand of NZ_JBVHLF010000034.1, from coordinate 80,034 downwards.
ACCAGCTCCTCGGCGGTGCGCCGCAGGTCGAGGGTGGTGCCGATCCGGGTGGAGGCGTCGGCCAGCAGCGAGAGGCGCTCCTGGGCCCGGGCGGCCCGGGCCTCGGCCTGGAACCGCTCGGTGACGTCGATGATCGAGGAGCTGAGGCCGAGCACCCGGCCGGAGGCGTCCTCCAGCCGGTAGTAGGAGGTGGACCAGGCCCGGTCACGACCCGGGTCGCTCGAGGTGCGGCCGTGCGAGCGGGCGTCCACCACCGGCCGCCCGGTGGCCAGCACCTCGCGCATCACCTCCTCGATCTCGGCCGCGTTGAGGCCGGGCAGCACGTCGTCGACCCGCCGGCCCAGGTGCCCGGAGACCGGCACCCCGTTGATCCGGGCCAGCGCCTCGTTGATCCGGACGAAGCGCAGCTGGGTGTCGTAGACCGCCATGCCGATCGGGGACTGGGTGAAGAAGCCGTCCATCATCGCGAGGTTCGCCTCGACCTGGCGCAGCGCCCGGACGTCCGAGCCGGTGGCGAGCACCATCGGGCGGCCCCCGGGTCCGACGATGCCGTAGGTGCGGAACTCCAGCTCCACCTCGTGACCGTCGTGGTGGCGGACCGGGAAGACCCCGGACCAGCGCCGGCCGGAGACGATCCGGCCGTAGAGCGCCATCACGTCGTGGCGGCGCTCGGGCCGGGTGAGCAGCGGGGCCGCGTACTGGCCGACGATCTCCTCGGCCGGCCAGCCCAGCAGCCGCTCGGCGTCCTCACTCCAGTGCAGGATCCGGCCGTCGGCGTCGAGCAGGGCGGTGGCGACCGGGACCAGCCGGTGGCCGTCCAGCCGCGCCGGGACGACCTCCGGCGTCCCGGCGTTCTGGCCTCCCTCGGCAGAGGGGCCGCTGTCTGGCGTCTGCATGGTCTGGAACACACCCCGGCGGCTCGTCCGGTCCCGGGCGCGCGGCGGGCGGCCCAGTGCTTCTTCTCCAGACTGCCCGGTGATCGGCGGCCCGGCGACCGCGCGCCACCGGCCGTCACCCAGTGTGCTCAGTACGACCGGCCGGCCCGGAACGCTCAGACCCGGTCGCGGGCCAGCGCGTCGTCGAGCAACCGGGCCCACTGGCGGACCACGCCGGCCCGGCGGGCGCCGTCGTCGGTGAGCAGGTTGGCCAGGCCCAGGCCGCGGGCCAGGTCGAGGGTGGCCTGGACGGTCTCCCGGACCCCGGCCGCGCTCTCGTCCACTCCGAGGGACTCCAGCGCCGCGCGGTGCGACTCACGGCCGACCCGGTTCTCCAGTGCGATGATCCGCTCGCGCAGTGGCTGCTCGGTGGCGGCGGCCACCCACAGGTGCAGGGCGGCCCGGAACAGCGGCCCGGTGTAGAGGCGAACCAGCAGGTCGACCACGGCCTCGGTACGGGCCGGGCCGGGTGGCGGCAGCTCGCCGGTGCCGGCCCGGACGGCGGCCAGCCGCTCGGCGGTGACGTGCTCGACGGCGGCGGTGAAGAGGTCCTCGCGGGTCGGGAAGTGGTGCTGGGCGGCGCCGCGGGTGACACCGGCGCGTTCGGCCACCACGGTGACGGTGCTGCCGTTCCACCCCAGCTCGGCGAGGCACTCGACGGCCGCCTCCAGTAGCCGCCGGCGGGTGGCCCGGCTGCGGTCCTGCTGCGGAGTTCTGGCGGCGGTGGTCATCGGCGGTGCTCCGGGTCGGTGGGGATCTCGGGGTGCGGATCGGTCCGGACCCGCGGCCCGGCCACCGCGATCCTCGCAGACGGCGTCCGGGCCCAGCCGCCCCGGTCGCGGGGCGGTGCACCGGTCAGCGGGCCCGCAGCTCGCGGCGGAGGATCTTGCCGCTCGCCGACTTGGGCACGGCGGCCAGGAACTCCACCGCCCGGACCTTCTTGTACGGCGCGACCCGGGCGGCCACGAAGGCCATCACCTCGGCCTCGTCGAGCGTGCTGCCGGCGGCGCGGACCACGAAGGCCTTGGGCCACTCCTCGCCGTCCGAACCGGTCACCCCGACCACGGCCACGTCGGCGATCCCCGGGTGGCCGAGCAGCAGCGCCTCCAGCTCGGCGGGCGCCACCTGGTAGCCCTTGTACTTGATCAGCTCCTTCACCCGGTCCACCACGTGCAGGTAGCCGCGTTCGTCCACCCGGCCGACGTCCCCGGTGTGCAACCAGCCGTCGGCGTCGACCGTGGCGTCGGTCTCGCCGGGCCGGCCGAAGTAGCCGCGCATCATCTGCGGGCCGCGAATCAGGATCTCGCCGGTCTGCCCAGGGCCGAGGTCTCCGTTCGAGCCGTCCAGCGCGGCCAGCCGCAGTTCGGTGGAGGAGACCAGCTTGCCGACCGCGCCGGGGGCGGGCGACTGCTCGGTCAGCGGCACCAGGTGGGTGACGGGCGAGAGTTCGGTCATCCCGTAGCCCTGGTGGATGGTGGGCAGGCCGAGCCGGGCGGCGCAGCCGGCGGCCAGCTCGGCGTCGAGCGGCGCGGCGCCGCTCAGCACGTAGCGCACCGAGGAGAGGTCGAACCGGTCCACCAGCGGGTGCTTGGCCAGTGCCAGCACGATCGGCGGGGCGACGAACAGGCCCTCGACCCGGTGTTCCTGGACGGTGCGCAGGAACTGCTCCAGGTCGAAGCGCGGCAGCACCACGACGGTCGCGCCGGCGCGCAGCGCGCGGTTCATCAGCACCGAGAGACCGTATATGTGAAAAAAAGGCAACACACCGATAATTCGCTCACCGGGCGCGAACTGGTGCAGCGCGTCCACCTGGGCCAGGTTGGTGGCGATCGCGCGGTGGGTGAGCATCACGCCCTTGGGCAGACCGGTGGTACCGCTGGAGTACGGCAGCACCGCGACGTCGGTGCCCGGGTCCACGGGGACGTCGGGTACCGGCGCGGTGCTGTTCAGCAGGTCGGCGAGCGACCGGTGGCCGGCGGCCCGGTCGCAGACGATCACCTCACGCAACTCGACGCCGTCCTTGGCGAGTTCCACCTCGGCTTCCAGAGCGACCGGGAGCAGGGCCGAGACGGTGACCACCCACCGGGCACCGCTGTCGCGCAGCTGCGCGGCCAACTCACCCGGGGTGCTGAGCGGACTGACCGTGGTGACGGTGGCGCCGGCCCGGCTGGCGCCGAAGAACACGACCGGGTAGGCGAGGCTGTTCGGGCTGAGCAGTGCCACCACGTCGCCCTTGCGCAGCCCGGACTCGGCCAGTGCGGCGGCTAACCGGCCCACCGCGGTGGCGAGTTCGGCGTATCCGAGCGCCTCGCCGGTGATCCCGTCGAGCAGCGCCGGCGCGTTGCCGAAGCGGGCTGTCCCGCCGAGCACGGCCTGGTGGATCGACAGGTCGACGACGGGCACATCGGGATACTCGCTGCGGAACACCATGGCGACTCCTGCGGTTCGCGTACGGGTGGGCAGCCGGTCGGGCCGCAGACGCACGGCACCACGACCGGCTGCCGGAGGCTACCCGGCCGCCGGGCGGTGCACGCCCCCACGGCGCGCCGACCGACGGCTCAAGGTACCCCAGGGCCCGGCCGGGCCGGTCAGTAGGAGCGCGGGAGCCCGAGGGTGTGCTGGGCCACGTAGTTGAGCACCATCTCGCGGCTGACCGGCGCCACCCGGCCGACCCGGGTCGCCGAGATCAGCGCCGCCAGGCCGTACTCCTCGGTCAGGCCGTTGCCACCGAGGGTCTGCACCGCCTGGTCGACGGTGCGGCAAGCCGCCTCGCCCGCCGCGTACTTGGCCATGTTGGCCGCCTCGCCGGCCGCCAGGTCGTCGCCGGCGTCGTAGAGGTGGGCGGCCTTGGCCATCATCAGCCGGGCCAGCTCGATCTCGATCGCGCACCGCGCCAGCGGGTGGGCCAGGCCCTGGTGGGCGCCGATCGGCTGCTCCCAGACGGTGCGCGTCTTCGCGTACTCCACGGCGGTGTCGAGCGCCTGGCGGGCGATCCCGAGGGAGAACGCGGCGGTCATGATGCGCTCGGGGTTGAGCCCGGCGAAGAGTTGCTGCAGGCCGGCGTTCTCGTCGCCGACCAGCGCGTCGGCGGGCAGCCGGACGTCGTCCAGGAAGACCTCGAACTGCCTTTCCGGCGAGACGAGTTCCATCGCGATCGGGCGGTACTCGAAGCCCGGAGCGGTGCGCGGCACCATGAACAGGGCGGGCTTGAGCTTGCCGGTGCGGGCGTCCTCGGTGCGACCGACCACCAGCACCGCGTCCGAGCCGTCGATGCCGGAGATGAAGACCTTGCGGCCGTTCAACAGCCAGTCGTCGCCGTCCCGGTGGGCGACGGTGGCGAGCCGGTGCGAGTTGGAGCCGGCGTCGGGCTCGGTGATGGCGAAGGCCATCTTCTTGCTGCCGTCGGCCAGTCCGGGCAGCCAGTGCCGCTTCTGCGCCTCGGTGCCGAACCGGGCCAGGATGGTGCCGCAGATCGCCGGGGAGACCACCAGCATCAGCAACGGGCAGCCGGCGGTGCCCAGTTCCTCCAGCACGATGGCGAGCTCGGTCACGCCGGCGCCGCCACCGCCGTACTCCTCCGGCAGGTTGACCCCGATGTAGCCCAACTTGCCGGCTTCCTGCCAGAGTTCGTCGGTGTGCTCGCCGGCGCGGGCCTTGCTGAGGAAGTAGGAGGAGCCGAACCGACGGCCCAGGTCGCCGACCGCCCGGCGCAGCGCGGTCTGTTCGGGGGTCTCGATCAGCGGGCTCTCGGTGCTGTGCGGTGCGGGCATGTCCGGTCCTCCCGGGCTCGGGGTGGGTCAGGAGTGGTCAGTGGGTGGGGGTGTCGGGTGCGTGTCCGGGCTCGGCGGCCGGCTCGACCACGGCCAGTACCGCGCCCAACTCGACCTGCCGGCCCGGCTCGGCGCGCAGTTCGGTCACGGTGCCGGCCCGGGGGGCGGTCACCTGGTGCTCCATCTTCATCGCCTCCAGCCAGAGCAGCGGCTGGCCGGCCGCGACCCGGTCGCCGACCGCGACCCCGAGCCGGACCACCGTGCCCGGCATCGGGGCGAGCAGCGCGCCCGGCGCCTGCTCGGCCCGGGGTTCCGGGAACCGGGGCAGCACGGTCAGCGCCACCGCCCCGGCGGGCGAGTCGAGCTGGACGGTGTCGCCGTACGCCGCGACGGCGAAACTCCGCCGCAGGCCGTCCACCTCGAGCACCACCCGGTCCGGGGCGGCCGACAGCAGCCGCACCCCGGGATGCCCCTCGGCCCGCAGCCCGTCTCTGGTCAGCCGGTAGCGGGCGGCCAACTCGGTGCCGTCGGCGGCCCGGTAGCGCTTGACCTGGGGCTGCGAGGGCAGGTTGCGCCAGCCGGACGGCAGCGGTCCGGGACGGGCGGCGGCGTCGGCGAGCGCGGCGACCAGCGCCGCCAGCGGCAACTCCCGCTTGTCATCGCACTGTTCACCCCCCGCCAACAGGTCGCCGGCGTGCTCGACGAGGAACCCGGTGTGCACCCGGCCCGCCCGGAAGTCCGGGTGGCGCAGCACCCGGACCAGCAACTCCCGGTTGGTGACCGGCCCGTGCACCCGGGCGCGGGCCAGCGCGTCGGCCAGCCGGCGGGCCGCAGCGGCCCGGGTCGGGGCCCAGGCGATCACCTTGGCGAGCATCGCGTCGTAGTGGATCCCGACCGACGAGCCGCTCTCCACCCCGGAGTCGACCCGCAGCCCGGCCGGTCCGACCGGTCGCACGAAGGCCTCGCCGGGCAGTTCGACCCGGTGCAGCGCGCCGGTCTGCGGCTGCCAGCCCTGGGCCGGATCCTCGGCGTACAGCCGCGCCTCGATCGCCCAGCCGCGCGCCGCGGGCGGCTCGGCCGGCAGCATATCGCCCTCGGCGACGGCGATCTGACGCTCAACCAGGTCGATACCGGTCACGCACTCGGTGACCGGGTGCTCGACCTGCAGCCGGGTGTTCATCTCCAGGAAGAAGAACCGGCCGTCCGGGGCGAGCATGAACTCCACCGTCCCGGCGCCGGTGTAGCCGATCGCCCGGGCCGCGGCGGTGGCCGCCCGGGCCAGCTCGGCGCGCAGCCCGTCGGTGAGCCCCGGCGCGGGGGTCTCCTCGATCACCTTCTGGTGGCGGCGCTGCACCGAGCAGTCGCGCTCGCCGAGCGACCAGACCGTGCCGTGCGTGTCCGCCAGCAGCTGCACCTCGACGTGCCGCCCGGTGGCCAGGTACGGCTCGCAGAAGACCTCGGCCGAGCCGAACGCGGCCTGCGCCTCGGCCGCCGCGGCGGCCAACTCGCTTGGCAGGTCCGCCAGTCGGCGGACGATCCGCATGCCCCGCCCGCCGCCGCCGGCCGCCGCCTTGACCAGCAGCGGCAGGTCCGCCTCGGTGGCCCCGGCGGGGTCGACCGCGCCCAGCACCGGGACGCCGGCGGCGGCCATCAGGCGCTTGGCGGCGGTCTTGGAGCCCATCCGGGCCATCGCGTCCGGGGGCGGGCCGACCCAGGTCAGCCCGGCGGCCAGTACCTCACGGGCGAAAGCCGGGTCCTCGGAGAGGAAGCCGTAGCCGGGGTGGATCGCGTCCGCGCCGGCCGACCTGGCGGCCCGGACCAGCAGGTCGGCCCGGAGGTAGGTGTCCGCGGGCGCCGCACCGGGGAGCCGGACGGCGGTGTCGGCCTCCCGGACGTGCGGGGCGTCCGCGTCGGGGTCGGAGTAGACCGCGACGGTGGCGATGCCGAGGTCGTGGCAGGTGCGCAGGATCCGGCGGGCGATCTCGCCGCGGTTGGCGACCAGCAGGCGGCGGATCGTGGTGCTCTCGGGCATCGGAAGGTCCCTCACATCCGGAAGACGCCGTAGCCACGCGCGCCCTGGACCGGGGCGCTGTGGATCGCGGAGAGGCAGAGGCCGAGCACGGTCCGGGTGTCGCGCGGGTCGATCACGCCGTCGTCGTAGAGCCGCCCGGAGAGGAAGGCGGGCAGCGACTCGGCCTCGATCTGCTGCTCGACCATGGCCCGGATCGCCGCGTCGGCCTCCTCGTCGTACGGCTGCCCCTTGGCCGCGGCGGACTGCCGGGCGACGATCGAGAGCACCCCCGCCAGCTGCTGCGGGCCCATCACCGCGGACTTGGCGCTCGGCCAGGCGAACAGGAAGCGCGGCTCGTAGGCCCGTCCGCACATGCCGTAGTGGCCGGCGCCGTAGGAGGCGCCCATCAGCACGGAGAGGTGCGGCACGGTGCTGTTGGCGACCGCGTTGATCATCATCGCGCCGTGCTTGATGATGCCGCCCTGCTCGTAGTCCTTGCCGACCATGTAGCCGGTGGTGTTGTGCAGGAAGAGCAGCGGGAGGTCACGCTGGTTGGCCAGTTGGATGAACTGGGCCGCCTTCTGCGACTCGGCGCTGAACAGCACGCCCTGGGCGTTGGCCAGGATGCCGACCGGGTACCCGTGCAGGGTGGCCCAGCCGGTCGCCAGGCTGCTCCCGTAGCGGGGTTTGAACTCGTCGAAGTCGGAGTCGTCGACGATCCGGGCGATCACCTCGCGCGGATCGAAGGGCACCTTGAGGTCGCCGGGGACGATCCCGAGCAGCTCCTCCTCGTCGTATCGCGGCGGACCGTCAGCACGCCCGGGCTCCGGGCCGGCCTTGCGCCAGTGCAGCCGGTGCACGATCCGACGGGCCAGCCGCAACGCGTCCGGCTCGTCCAGTGCGAAGTGGTCGGCCAGTCCGGAGACCTGGGCGTGCATCTCGGCGCCGCCCAGCGACTCGTCGTCGGCCTCCTCGCCGGTGGCCATCTTGACCAGCGGCGGACCACCGAGGAAGACCTTGGCGCGGTCCTTGACCAGGACGGTGTGGTCCGACATGCCCGGCACGTAGGCGCCGCCGGCGGTGGAGTTGCCGAAGACCACCGCGATGGTCGGGATCCCGGCGGCGGAGAGCCGGGTGAGGTCGCGGAAGAGCGCGCCACCCGGGATGAAGATCTCCTTCTGGCTGGGCAGGTCGGCGCCGCCGGACTCGACCAGGTTGATCAGCGGCAGCCGGTTGCGCAGCGCGATCTCGTTGGCCCGCAGTGCCTTGCGCAGCGTCCACGGGTTGCTGGCCCCGCCGCGCACGGTCGGGTCGTTCGCGGTGATCACGCACTCGGTGCCCTCGACCGTGCCGATCCCGGTCACCAGCCCAGCGCCGACCGGGTGGTCGCTCCCCCAGGCGGCCAGCGGGGAGAGCTCCAGGAACGCGCCGTCCGCGTCCAGCAGCAGCTCGATCCGCTCCCGGGCGAGCAGCTTGCCGCGGGCCCGGTGCCGCTCGACGTACTTGGGCCCGCCACCGGCCAGCGCCTTGGCGTGCTCGGCGTCCAACGCGGCCAGCTTCTCCAGCATCGCGGCCCGGTTGGCCCGGTGCTCGGGCGTGCCGGGATCGACCCGGCTGGTCAGCACGGTCACAGCAGGACCTCCGGTATGTCGACGTGCCGGGCGCGCAGCCACTCCCCCAGCGCCTTGGCCTGTGGGTCGAACCGGGCCTGGGCCGCGACGCCCTCGCCGAGCAGGCCGGTGATCACGAAGTTGACCGCCCACAGGTTCGGCAGCAGATGCCGGACCACGGGCAACTCGGCCGTCTCCGGCAGCAGTTCGCGCAGTCGCTCGACGGTGAGGGTGTGCGCCAGCCAGCGCCAGCCGTCCTCACCGCGGGCCCACAGGCCCAGGTTGGCGTCCCCGCCCTTGTCGCCGCTGCGGGCACCGACCACCCGCCCGAGCGGAACCCGCCGGGTCGGCCCGGGCGGCAGTGGCGCGGGCAGCGGCGGCGCGTCGGCGTCGGCCAACTCCTGGGTCCGGGTGGGCGGTTTGACGGCCCTGCGGGTGCCGTCCGGCAACACCGCCCAGTGCTCGACCAGTTCGGCGTCCAGCTGGACGGCCTCGAACACCCCGTACGGCGCGCCCGGCCCGGGGGGCGCGGTGAGGTGGAAGCCCGGGTAACCGGCCAGGCCGAGCTCCACCGCGGCCAAGCCGATCGGCCGGCCGACTTTGGCCGAGTCGGGGTCGCGCACGGTCAGCTGGAGCAGCGCGCTGGCCTGCTGCTCGGTGGCGGCGTCCGGCTGGTCGGTGCGGGCCAGCGTCCAGCGCAGCTCGGCCGGGCGGCCCTCGGAGGTGGCGTCCAGCGCGTGCTCGAACTGACCGCGGACCAGCTCGGCCTTGGCCTCGATGTCCAGGCCGGTGAGCACGAAGACGACCTCGTTGCGCCAGCCGCCGAGCCGGTTCAGCCCGACCTTGAGGGTCGGCGGCGGCGCCTCGCCGCGCACCCCGCTGATCCGCACCCGGTCGCGCCCCTGCTGCTCCAGTCGCACGGTGTCCAGCCGGGCGGTGACGTCCGGCCCGGCGTAGCGCGCGCCGGCCGTCTCGTAGAGCAGCTGCGCGGTGACCGTACCGGTGGTGACGGCGCCGCCGGTGCCCGGGTGCTTGGTGATCACGCAACTGCCGTCGGCGTGCACCTCGGCGAGCGGGAAGCCGGGGTGGGTGAGGTCGTGGTCGGCGGCGAGTTCGGTGAAGAACGCGTAGTTGCCGCCGGTCGCCTGGGCCCCGCACTCCAGCACGTGGCCGGCCACCACGGCTCCGGCGAGGGGGTCCAGGTCGTCCGGTCCCCAGCCGAAGTGCGCGGCCGCCGGGCCGGCCACCAGCGCAGCGTCGGTGACCCGGCCGGTCACCACCAGGTCCGCGCCGGCCCGGAGGCACTCGGCGATGCCGTGGGCACCCAGGTAGGCGTTGGCGGCGAGCAGGCCAGGTGGGTCGCCGAACTCGGCGGCCCGGGGCAGCAGATCGTCCCCCTCGACCCGGCCGATCCGCAGTGCGATGCCCTGCGCGGCGGCCAACTCGCCGATCGCCTCGGCCAGTCGGACCGGGTTGAGGCCGCCCGCGTTGACCACGATCCGCACCCCGCGCTCCACGGCGAGGCCCAGGCACTCCTCCAGCTGGCGCAGGAAGGTCTTGGCGTAGCCGAGTCGCGGGTCCTTCAGCCGGTCCCGGGCGAGGATCAGCATGGTCAACTCGGCCAGATAGTCGCCGGTCAGCACGTCCAGCGGCCCGCCGGTGAGCATCTCCCGAACCGCCGAGAACCGGTCCCCGTAGAACCCCGAGGCGTTGCCGATCCGCAGTGCCATGAGTGCACCCCTCCTCGCTCCGACTGGAAGAGTGGCAGCGATGGGCAGAAAAAGCAATCATGCATGCTTGTTCTGATGGCACGTCAGCCGAGTGGCACGGGGAACGCCGTGACCGGAAGCCGTGGTCGGCGGCGGCTCCCCGTCGCAACCGGGCCAGCCCCTGGCACTCGACGACGGTCGGGCCGTCGCGCTCGCCGGAGCCGACCCGGGCGAGCCCGCCACGCCCAGTCGCGCACCGCGGTCCCGGTCGGGTCGAAGTCCTTGGCCAGCTCGCAGGGTCCGGCAGACCGGACCAAGCCCAACGGCTGCTTCCTCAGCGCAGCCTGGACCTGGCGCCGCCGGGCGCACGGGCGGGGCGGCGAGTGCGGGCCGGCTGCTCGGCCTGCCCGACCCGCCCGCCGCGCCTCGGCTCCTCGGTGACGGACGGCGGGGTGCGCAGCCGGGCCGCGTACAGGGCGGCGGCCGCGGCGGCCGGGGGTTCGGTGATGCCCGACTCCCGCTTCCGGGCCTGGTCCCGCGTGCACCAGAGCGGGCTCGCGGTGCTGCCGTCCGAGTACCGCATGTCCTCGGGTGGCAGGTAGCGGATTCCGCATTCGACGCATTCGAAGATCGGACGCATTCAGCCCACCCAGCCTTTCCCGCCGCAGTGTTCGCACTGCCCTGTGAAGGCGTACGCCCTGGCGACCTGGTAACCGCTCTCGTCGAGTTCAACCGTGTGCTGCCACTTCTCGGTGACGCCGCCACCGGCGCACCGCGGGCAGGCCCGCACTCCTGACGACGGATCCACCGGCCTCCCTCCCCGTGCCTGCGCCGACCGTACCGTGCGCGGCACTCCAAGTGCCCATCTCGTACGGGGTTACCACCTGTTCGAGCTAAGCGACCCGACGGGCCGTCACGCCCGTCGTCGATTCGCCGTCTGCACGTCATGTCCCGTACAGCGAACTTGGCCAGACAAGTTACGCGAGGCAACGGCACCTTTCTGGTTAACCGTCGTGACCCACGACTGCCGCGGGCAGCCTGCTCCCGCGCGGCCTGACGAAAGGTCTCTCGATGTCACCGATCTCCCGCCGGACGCTGCTCGGTTCGGCCGCCGCCCTCGGGGCGAGCAGCGCGCTGGGTGTGCTGCCCGGCTCGGTCCGCCGTGCGATGGCGGCGAGCACCGGCAGCGGCTCGCTCTCCTCGGTCAAGCACGTCGTGATCCTGATGCAGGAGAATCGTTCCTTCGACCACTACTACGGCACTCTGTCGGGCGTGCGCGGCTTCGGTGACACCTCGCTGCTGCGCTTCCCCAAGGGTTCCAACGTGTGGAACCAGTCCACCAAGGGCTCCGCCTCGGGCGGCAGCATCCTGCTGCCCTGGCACCTGAACACCGCCACCACGGACGCCCAGCAGGTCGGCGACCTGGACCACGGCTGGTCGGGGACCCACGGTGCGTGGAACGGCGGGCTGTACAACAACTGGATCCCGGAGAAGACCGGGTTCACCATGGGCTACTTCAACCGCGGCGACATCCCGTTCCACTACGGCCTGGCCGACGCGTTCACCATCTGCGACCAGTACTTCTGCTCGGTCCAGGGGCCGACCAACCCGAACCGGCTCTACCAGTGGACCGGCATGATCGACCCGTCCGGCACCGGCGGCGGACCGGTCACCGACAACAGCGAGGCCGGCTACTCCTGGACCACCTACCCCGAGATGCTGCAGGACGCGGGCGTCTCCTGGCGGGTCTACCAGCAGTCCGACAACTTCGACGACAACCCGTTGGCCTGGTTCACCCAGTTCCAGAACGCCTCGACCGACTCCCCGCTCTACGTCAACGGCATGGCACGGGTCACCGACGTCGCCTCGGCGATCAGCGCGGACATCGCGGCCGGCACCTTCCCCACCGTCTCCTGGGTGGTCTCCCCGACCGCGCAGTCCGAGCACCCGGCCTACCGTCCGGCCGACGGCGCCAACTTCGTCAGCGGCGTGCTGTCGGCGATCGCGAGCGACCAGACGACCTGGGACTCCACCGTCGTCTTCTACAACTTCGACGAGAACGACGGCTTCTTCGACCACGTCGCGCCGCCCACTCCCGCCTCGGGAACGGCGGACGAGTTCGTCAACGGCGCGCCGATCGGCATGGGCCCGCGGGTGCCGATGACCGTGATCTCGCCCTGGACCACCGGCGGGCGGGTCTGCTCGCAGACCTTCGACCACACCTCGCCGCTGCAGTTCGCCGAGCTGGTCACCGGCGTGCGGTGCGACAACATCTCGGCCTGGCGCCGGCAGGTCAGCGGCGACCTGACCAGCGCGTTCAACTTCGGCGTCAGCCCGGTCGCCTTCCCCACCAGCCTGCCGGACACCGGCGCGCTGGTCACCGCGGCGAACGACCAGGAGTCGCTGCCCGCGCCCACCGTGCCCTCGGCCGGCCAGCTGCCGGCCCAGGAGTCCGGTGACCGTCCCGCGCAGTCGCTCGGCTACGTCTTCAACACCACCTCCTGGACCGACACCAGCACCGGCCGGATCTGGTTCAAGACGGTCTCGGGCGGCTCCCTGGCGGGCGCGTTCACCGCCTACACGGTCAACGACCGGACCTACGCGGCCTGGCCGTACACCTGCGCGGCCGGTGGCTCGATCTCCGACTACTTCTCCGCCAAGACGTACGGCGGCGGCCCCTACGACATCGACCTGCACGGCCCCGACGGCTACCTGCGCGGCTTCCAGGGCAACGTGCTGACCTGGTCCAAGAGCGGCGTGGCACACCCCGAGGCGTACGTGGTGGACAACCTGGACGGTGCGACCCTCGCCCTGACGCTGACCAACGCCGGCTCGGCGGCGGCGGTCTTCACCATCAGCCCCAACGCCGCCTACCTCGCCTCGGGCGGTACCGCGAGCACGGTGACCGTCGCGGCCGGCGGCTCGGCCACCGCGACCCTGCAGGCGACGGCGGCGGGTCGCTACGACTTCACCGTCACCGCCAACACCGGCGACGGCTTCGCCCGCCGCTTCGCGGGACGGCTGTACGCGCAGTAGCCGCGCGATCCCGCTCGTGGCGGGCCGGCTGGACTCCTGACCACCTGGCCCGCCGCAGTGCGGGTGCCCCTGGTCGGGCACTCGACGTCCTGAGGTTCAATGCCGCTATGAACTCCGAGCTCACCATGATCGAACACCTGCTGGTCGCCTTCGCCCTGACGTTCACCATCGGCTTCGAGCGCAGCCTGCGCGGCGCCGCGGCCGGCGACCGTACGTTCTCGCTGATCGGGTTGGGCTCGGCCGCGGTCGCGACGCTGGCGCAGCACGGCGCGCCCAACGCACTGACCGGTGTGATCACCGGCGTCGGCTTCATCGGGGGCGGCCTGACCTTCCGCGAGAGCCGGGAGACCGGGGACGTGGTCCGCGGCATCACCACGGCCGCCACGATCTTCACCGCGGCCGCGATCGGCGCGGCGGCGGGCGAGGGCATGCTGCTGCTGGCCCTGACCGGCACGGTGCTGGCCCTGCTCACCCTGGAGATCCGCCACATCCCCGTCCTTCGGCTGCTGGACGGCCGCCGCTGGGCACCCTGCTTCTCGGAGGACGAGACCGGCACCCCGTCGGGGCTGGATCCCGCCGACGAACGGCTGCTGGTCGAGCAGGGCTGGTGCACCGATCCGGGATGCTCGCCGGAGACCTGCCCGCACCGCCTGGCGTCCGCGTCCCCGTCCACGTCGTCCGCCTGATCCCGCCACGTCGTCGCGGAACCGGTTCGCCTGACCGGTGCACCGTCCTGGCCGGCACCTCCACGCCAGGACCGCCGGCAGCGTGGTGGCCGGGCCTCGCTTCCGGGGCCCGCCGGTCCCCCGTCATGCCGTCGAGTCGGACGGGCCGACTCCCGGAGGGGCCCGCCGCACGGGCGGCCGGGGAGCGGGGATCTGCCGGGTGGTCAGGCCGGGGGTGGGGTGGGGGCGTCGGTGGCCAGGTGGGCCTCCAGGCGTTCGATGCGGGTCAGGAGGGGCTGGATCTCCCTGGCGATCGCCGCCGTGAGCAGGGGGACCACGTCCTCGGGCAGACCACCGGCGGGCGCCGGGGCGGGCGGCTGCTGGGCGGCGCGGAGGTGGGCGTAGCCGGCGAGGGCGGCCGCCACCGCGCGGCGGGTGAGCCGAGACTCGGCACCCAGCCCGCGGAGCAGCCGTCCGGCGCCGCCGTCCGGCTCGGCGACCAGGCCGAGCAGCAGGTGCTCGCAGCCGACGTAGTTGTGCCCGAGCGAGAGCGCCTCGGTCACCGCCAGCTCCAGCACCTCGGCCGTCGAGCGGCTGAAGCGAAGGCCCTCGCCCCCTCCCTCGCCGCCGGGCTCGACCACCGCCGCCGGACCGGCGCCGCGGGCCAGTTCCTCGGCCACCTGCGCCGGGGTGATCTCCAGCGCGCCCAGCACCTGGAGCGCCAGGTTGCCGCCCTCCGCGAGCAGCCCGCCGAGCAGGTGGAGGGTGTTGACACCGGGCGCGCCGTCGGCCGTGGCCTGCTCCATCCCGAGCCGCACCGCGGCCCGCGCCCGGGCGGTGAACCGGCTCAGCCGGCCGTCCGGGTCCTCGCCGGCCAGGTCGCCGAGCGCCGCCTGCCGAATGGCGGTCACCCGCCGGACCGCGGCCTCCAACGCCCGCTGGCAGATCGGCGACACCGAGAGCCCGGCCTCGCGCACCGCCTCCGCCAGCTCGTCGGACAGATAGACGTTGATCTTTGGCATCGCAGCCTCCCCGTCATTGGATAACCCCTTTGTACCCCCGCTAGGGTTATGCGTCAACGAGGTTGCCCAGAAGGGGACATGGACACCGTGCCACCACGGACCCCTCACAGCACCCGGCCCGCTTTCCCTCGGCCGGACCATCCACGTGCAAAGCTTCTCCCTCGCCCGACTACGAAAAGGCTGGGAGTTCCCTGGGGGCAGTCGCACCGGTCACCGAGGCTGATAGCGGACATACCACCACAGACGACCCCAGGATTGATCATCACCTCCCCAGCCCGTCCCAGGACACCGGGCGGTGACTCCCAGCAAGGCCCAGCTTCCCTAAACGACCGTGCGATTCAGTCGATGAACCGTCGGCGGCTCACCCCCGTTCAGCTCCGGCGGTCCACCCATTTCCACCCACTTAGGAGGCACCGGCTTTGTTCCGGACCACCATCCGTTCCGCCGGCGCCGCCGCACTGCTCGTCTCCGGCGCGCTGCTGCTCACGGGCTGCTCGTCGTCGGGTTCGTCGTCCAGCACGGCGGCGTCCAGCTCGCCCACCGCGGCCGCCTCCGGCAGCCGGGGTCAGGCCATGGCCGCCTACGCCAGCTGCCTCCAGCAGCACGGCGTGACGATGCCCACCGGGCGCCCGAGCGGTCACCCCAGCGGCGCGCCCGGCGGCGGCTACGGCGGTGGCTACGCGGGCAGCTCGCCCGACCCGGCCCGCCAGGCCGCGATGCAGGCCTGCGCCTCGCTCCGACCGCAGGGCGGCGGCCGCGGCGGCAACTTCAACAGCTCCGCCATGGCGGCCTTCACCAGCTGCCTGAAGGACCACGGCGTGACCATCCCGGCCACCGGCGGCATGAAGGCCCTCAACACGGCCGACCCGACGACCGCCGCGGCGTACAAGACCTGCGCGCCCCTGATGCCGGCCCGCCCGTCCGGCCAGCCGTCCGCGGCGGCGAGCAGCAGCCCCTCCGCCTGACACACCCGACGAACCCCCGGGTGGGCCCACCGCGCGGGCCCACCCGGATCTACCGCACCCCCGGTCGCCGCTGGTCACGGCGCCCGGGGGTGTGGTGCGTCCGGCCCCGACGTGCAGCGCGCCCGTGAGGGCCTCAGGCGCCGGCCGGCGCCCAGAGCGTGCGCACCGCGGCCACCAGCGGAGCGAGTTCGGGGCGGCCCTCGGCATCGGCCAGCGCCTCGCGCAGCGCCGCGTCGTTGGTGGGCCGCGCCCGCTCCAGCAGTTCCCGACCCCGCGCGGTGACCTCGGTGTAAATGCCCCGACGGTCGGTCGGACAGAGGTAACGGGCAAGCAGACCGCGGTCCTCCAGCCGGGAGACCAGCCGGGTGGTCGCGCTCTGGCTCAGCAGCACCGACTCGGCGACCTGGCTCATCCGCAGGTGGCCACCCTCCCCGTCGTGCTGACCGCTCAGCACGTTCAGCAGCGAGAACTCGCGCACGCTCAGCTCGTGGCCGGCCTGCAGGGCCCGCTCGATGTGCGTCTCGATCCGGCCGTGCAGGGCGGAGAGGGCGCACCACCCCTGGGCGAGACCCCGCCCGGCCTGCTCGCTCATGCCCTGCTCCTCAGCACTCACCGGTATGGGAAGGACCAGGATAGCCCGCTCGCAAAATATCCAGCGCTTGCAATTATCCCGCGTGTGCAACTACCGTCATAGGCCTGCAAGCACCGCACGCAAGCACCCCTGGAGGGCGGCTCCCATGCCTCTCGCACTGCTGGCCCTGGCCATCGGAGCCTTCGGAATCGGCACCACCGAGTTCGTCGCGACCGGCCTGCTACCGCAGGTGGCCGCCGGCTTCCACCTCTCGATCCCGACCGCCGGCTTCCTGGTCACCGGCTACGCGCTCGGCGTCGTGGTCGGCGCCCCGCTGCTGACCGCGCTGGGCACCCGGATCCCGCGCAAGCGGATGCTGATGCTGCTGATGGGCCTCTTCGTGCTCGGCAACGGGCTCTCCTCCGCCGCCCCGAGCTTCGGCCTGCTGCTGGCCGGCCGGGTGCTCGCCTCGCTCGCGCACGGCGCCTTCTTCGGCATCGGTTCGGTGGTCGCCGCCGAGCTGGTCGAACCGCGGCGGCGGGCCGGGGCGATCGCGTTGATGTTCACCGGCCTCACGGTGGCCAACGTGGTCGGCGTCCCGCTCGGCACGCTGATCGGCCAGCAGTACGGCTGGCGGGTCACCTTCGCCGCGGTCGCGGGGATCGGTCTGGTCGGACTGGCCGGCGTCGCGGCACTCGTCCCGGAGCTGCCGCGACCGACGGGCGGCGGGTCGTTGCGGCGCGAGCTGGCGGCGTTCCGCGACGTCCAGGTGACGATGGCGATGGCGATGACCGTGCTGGGCTTCGGCGGCGTCTTCGCCGCGATCACCTACCTCATGCCGATGATGACCGGCCCGGCCGGTTTCCCGGGCTCCGCGGTCGGCTGGCTGCTGGCACTCTTCGGCGTGGGCATGGTGGTCGGCAACCTGGTCGGCGGCCGGTTCGCGGACCGCGCGCTGATGCCGATGCTCCACGTCTCGCTCGGTGCGCTGGCGCTCACCCTGGCGCTCTTCACCTTCACCGCGCACAGCCGCCTCGGGGCGGCGATCACCATTCCGCTGCTCGGCGCCTTCGGCTTCGCCACCGTGCCACCGCTGCAGAAGCGGGTGCTGGACCAGACCGCGGACGCCCCGACGCTCGCCTCGGCCGTCAACATCGGCGCCTTCAACCTGGGCAACGCGCTGGCCGCCTGGCTCGGCGGGCTGGTCATCTCGGCCGGCCTCGGCTACACCGCGCCCAACTGGGTCGGCGCGCTGATGACCGGCTCGGCGCTGCTGCTCGCGGTCCTCTCCCGCGCGCTGGAGCGCCGGTCGGCGCCCCGGCCGGGGACGACCGGGACGGCGCGAACGCCGGAGCCGGCCGTGACCGGCGCGGCTCGCTGACGGTTAGGCAGGTCACCGCACCCCTGACAACGGAGGTCACCTTGCGCACCACCACCCGGGCCGTCCTGACCGCGGCGCTCCTCGGCGCCACCGCGCTGGCCGCGGCGGGCCCGGCCGCGGCCGACGGAGCCGCGCCGAGCCTGCCCAAGGGCGCCCCCGCCATCCCCAGCGTTCCCGGGGTCCTCACCACCTTTCCGGTGATGGGCCTCACCATGCCCGTGAAGGCCCTCACCGGGCAGATGCCGCTCTCGCCCGCCGGCTAGGCCGGGCCGGACGGCGGATCACTCCTCGCCGGTCACCCGCCGGACGATCAGCTCACACAGCTCGTGGGTGCGCAGCGCGTCCCGGGCGCTCACCGGGTGGCCGGAGCGGACCGCCGTCAGGAACGCCCGCACCACCTGCTCGATCCCGCGCTGGCGCCCCACCGGCACCCAGTCGCCGCGCCGCCGCACGGTGGGCTGCCCGCGGTGGTCGACCACCTCCGCCAGGTTGACCACCACCCGCTTGGCGTCCGCGCCGGAGACCTCCAGCACCTCCTCGGTGGAGCCGCTCATCCGGTTCATCACCCCGAGCGCGGTGAAGCCGTCCCCCGCCAGGGTGAGCACCAGGTGCTCCAGCAGCCCGTCCCGCACCCGGGAACGGACGTCGACGTGCTCGATCTCCCCCGGCACCAGGAACCGCAGGGTGTCGACCACGTGGATGAAGTCGTCGAACACCAGGGTGCGCGGGTCCTCCGGCAGGCCCTCGCGGTTTTTCTGCATGATGATCAGATCGCGCGGGCACTCCTTGGCCTGCGCGTAGCCGGGCGCGTGCCGCCGGTTGAAGCCCACCAGCAGCGAGCGGTTCCGCTCCTCGGCGAGCTCCACCAGCCGGCGCGTTCCCGCCAGGTGGTAGTCGAGCGGCTTGTCCACGTAGACGTCGAGGCCGGCCGAGAGCAGCCGTTCGACGATCGGCACGTGCTGGTCGGTGGCGGCGTGCACGAACGCGGCCCGCACGCCGCCGGCGATCAGCGCGTCCAGGTCGGTGAAGCGCGGCGCGATCCGGTAGGTGTCGCCGATCCGGTCCAGCTTGGCCCGGTCCCGGGTCATCAGGTGCAGGTCCAGGCCGGGCAGTGCGGCCAGCACCGGGAGGTAGGCCTTCTGGGCGATGTCGCCCAGGCCGATCACCGCGACCGGCAACGGCTCGGTGGAGGGCTCGGCGGACCGGGCGTGCTCGCTCAAGGGTTCTCGCTCCTCAGGGATGGGTCGCGGTCAGCACCGGCGCGGCGTCCGGCTCCGCCGCCAGCCGCGCCGCGGCCTCGCGCAGTGCCGCCAGCACCGGACGGATCAACGGGTGCCGCTCGGCCCCGCTGCGTACCGCGGCGAAGACCTTGCGGGTGGCCGGCTCGCTCTCCACCGGCCGCACCGCGACCCCCGCGAGGTCGACCCCGCGCAGCGCCGAGCGCGGCACCAGCGCGACGCCCGCACCCGCCGAGGCGAGCGCGACCACCGCGCGGAAGTCGTCCGAGGAGTGTTCGAGGCGCGGCGTGAAGCCGGCGTGCTCGCAGGCCAGCAGCACCACGTCGTGGCACGGGTTGCCGGAGTACGGGCCGATCCACGGTTCGGCGGCCAGCTCGGCCACCGCGAGCGGGCCGGGCCGGGCGGCCAGCGGATGCCTGGTCGGCAGCACGGCGTCGAACGGCTCGGCGTACAGCGGGACCCGGGCGAGGCGCCGGTCGTCGGCGCGCGGGGCGCCGCGGTACTCGACGGCCACCGCGAGGTCCGCCTGCCCGTCCAGCAGCATCGGCAGGCTGGCGTCGCCCTCGGCGTCCAGCACCTTGAGCCGCACTCCGGGCGCCGCCCCGGCCAGCGTGGCGATGGCCGGCGCCAGTACCAGCGCGATGCCGGTGGCGAAGGAGGCCACCGTGACCACGCCGCGCGCGCCGGCCGCGTACGCCGCGAGGTCCGCCTCGGCCCGCTCCAGCTGGGTGAGCACCGCGTCCGCGTGGCCGACCAGGATCTCCCCCGCCGCGGTGAGCCGCACCCCGCGGCCGTCCCGGGTGAGCAACTCGTGCCCGGTCTCCAGTTCCAGCGCGGCGAGCTGCTGGGAGACCGCCGAAGGGGTGAGGTAGAGCGCGGCGGCCGCGGCGGTCACCGTACGGTGGTCCGCCACGGCCCGCAGGGTCCGCAGGCGTCTGGCGTCGATCACCCGTTCATTCTGCCAGCGCGCCGGGCCGCCCCGGTCCGGCTCAGCCGTCCAGGCCGCCCATCGCCGCCCGGGCGTCCACGAAGGCGGCCACGGCCCGCTCGACGTCCGCGGTGGAGTGCGCGGCGGAGAGCTGGACCCGGATCCGGGCCTGGCCGTGCGGCACGACCGGGAACGAGAAGCCGATCACGTAGACGCCGCGCTCCAGCAGCAGCTCGGCCAGCTTGCCGGCCTTCGCCGCGTCGCCGATCATCACCGGGGCGATCGGGTGGTCGCCGGGCAGGATCTCGAACCCGGCCTCGGTCATCTTCGAGCGGAACAGCTTGGTGTTGGCGACCAGCCGCTCGCGCAGCTCGTGCGAGGTCTCGATCAGGTCGAGGACGGTCAGCGAGGCGGCGGCGATCACCGGGGCCAGCGAGTTGGAGAACAGGTACGGGCGCGAGCGCTGGCGCAGCAGCGCGACGATCTCCCGGCGGGCGGCGACGTAGCCGCCGGAGGCGCCACCGAGCGCCTTGCCCAGGGTGCCGGTGATGATGTCGACCCGGTCCATCACGCCGTGCAGCTCGGGGGTGCCCCGGCCGCCGGGGCCGACGAAGCCGACCGCGTGCGAGTCGTCGACCATCACCATGGCGTCGTACCGGTCGGCCAGGTCGCAGATCTCGCGCAGCGGCGCGACGTAACCGTCCATCGAGAAGACACCGTCGGTGACGACCAGGCGGCGCCGGGCGTCCTGGGTCTCCTTGAGGCGCTGCTCCAGCTCGGCCAGGTCACGGTTGGCGTAGCGGTGGCGGCGGGCCTTGCTCAGCCGGATGCCGTCGATGATGCTCGCGTGGTTGAGCGCGTCGGAGATGACGGCGTCGCGCTCGTCCAGCAGGGTCTCGAAGACACCGCCGTTGGCGTCGAAGCAGGAGGAGTAGAGGATGGTGTCCTCCTGGCCCAGGAAGGCCGAGAGTCGCTCCTCCAGCTGCTTGTGCACGTCCTGGGTGCCGCAGATGAAGCGGACCGAGGCCATGCCGTAGCCCCAGCGGTCCAGCGCCTCCTGGGCGGCGCCGACCACCGCGGGGTGGTCGGCCAGGCCGAGGTAGTTGTTGGCGCAGAAGTTCAGCACCTCTCCGGGGCGACCGCCGGCGGTGACGGTGACGGCGGCGCTCTGCGGGGTGCCGATCACCCGCTCGGGCTTGAACAGACCCGCCTCGGTGATCTCGGCGAGGGTGCTGGCGATGTCCTCGCGGACGGAGTCGAACACGGAAGGGCTCCTCGGGGAGAATCGGGCGGTCAGGCGGTCCAGTCCAGAATGATCTTGCCGCAGCGGCCACCGGCCGCCTCGTCGAACGCGGCCTCGAAGTCCTGCGCGGCGTACCGGCCGGTGATCACCGGAGTCAGGTCGAGACCGCCCTCCAGCAGCACCGACATGGCGTACCAGGTCTCGAACATCTCGCGGCCGTAGATCCCCTTGAGGGTGATCATCGAGGTGACGATCCGGGCCCAGTCGACCGGGAACTCCTGCGCCGGCAGGCCGAGCATGGCGATCTTGCCACCGTGGGTCATGTTGGCGATCATCGACTGCAGCGCCTCGGGGCGGCCGGACATCTCCAGGCCGACGTCGAAGCCCTCGCGCAGGCCGAGTTTCTGCTGGCCCTCCTCGATGCTGTGCTCGGAGACGTCGAGGGCGAGCGAGACGCCGACCCGGCGGGCCAGGTCGAGCCGGTAAGGGCTGACGTCGGTGATCATCACGTGCCGGGCGCCGGCGTGCTTGGCGACGGCCGCGGCCATGATGCCGATCGGTCCCGCGCCGGTGATCAGCACGTCCTCACCGACCAGCGGGAAGGAGAGCGCGGTGTGCACCGCGTTGCCGAACGGGTCGAAGATCGCCGCGACGTCCAGGTCGACCGGCACCCGGTGCACCCAGACGTTGGAGGCGGGCAACGCCACGTACTCGGCGAACGCGCCGTCCCGGCCGACGCCGAGGCCGACCGTGTTGCGGCACAGGTGACGGCGGCCGGCCAGGCAGTTGCGGCACTTGCCGCAGACCAGGTGGCCCTCGCCGCTGACCAGGTCACCGACCGAGATGTCGGCGACTGCCGGGCCGATCGCGACCACTTCGCCGACGAACTCGTGTCCGATGGTCAGCGGGGTCTTGATGGTCTGCTGCGCCCAGCCGTCCCAGTTGCGGATGTGCAGGTCGGTGCCGCAGATACCGGTGCGCAGCACCTTGATCAGCACATCGCCGGGGCCGGTCTCCGGCTCGGGGACGTCGGTCAGCCACAGTCCGGGCTCGGCCTGCTTCTTGACGAGTGCCTTCACGACGAGGCTCCTGACACACGGTTCGACACGCGGTCGACGCACGGACGCTGCGAGAGTTGAGGCCCGGCAACGGCGCCATTCCGCGCCGGGCAACTGCAATCTGCCTGGTCGGAGGGGGTGCGGTCCATCGAGGAATTCTTAACGGCGGCGACAGCAGGGCTTCACGATCCTCCCCGAGCAGCGCTGGCCGAGCCGGGCACCATGCCGAGCCTCACCCGTTCGGGCGACCCCCCTACAGTGGGGCGCATGACCGATCACGCACTGGCCCGGATCCTCGACGACGCGGCGGGCGGGATGTTCCCGCCCTCGGACGGCTCGGTGACGGTGGTCCCGCAGCCGTCGGAACGCGAGGCCGGCGTGCTGTCGTTCAGCGCGCACGCGGTGGTCTTCGTCGACGGGGACCCGGGGTGGGTGGCCGGGACGCTCGCCGAGGTCGCCACTGATCCTCTGGCAGCCCCGCTCAGCCCGGGGTTCCTCACCGCCTTCGCGCGGCGGACCGGGCGGGTGATCGGCAACACCGACCTGCTGACCGTCGCGGGCCGGCTGGGAGGTGAGCCGCCACTGGTCATGACGGAGATCGCGGACCGGGCCCATCCACGGGTGGTGCGAGCGCTCGACTACCGTGACGACGTGCGGGTCTGGAGCACGCCGGGCGGGGTGCTGGTGCTCGGGCGCGGGGTGGCCGGGCGCTGGGAGGCGGCGATCGAGGTGGCACCGCAGGCGCGCGGACGGGGACTTGGCCGGGCGCTCGCCCTGACGGCCCGTCACCTGCTGCCCGAGGGCGACGTGGTGTGGGCCCAGCAGGCACCGGGGAACGCCACCAGCGTGCGGGCGTTCCAGGCGGCGGGGTACCGGCCGGTGGGCGCCGAGGTGTTGCTGACCCAGCCGTAGCGCCCCGCCCCGGCGGGGCGCTACGGGCTTTGCCGCTAGAGGAACTTGGCCTTGCCCGGACCGTCCTCGACGAAGCTGCGCATGCCGATCTCGCGGTCCTCGGTGGCGAACAGGCCGGCGAAGAGCGAACGCTCCAGCGCCAGGCCGGAGTCCAGGTCGCTCTCCAGGCCGCGGTCCACCGCCTCCTTGGCGGCGCGCAACGCCCAGGACGGGCCGGCGGCCAGCTTGCCGGCCCAGGCCAGGGCGGCCGGGAGGACCTCCTCGGCCGGCACCACCTGGTCCACCAGGCCGATCCGCAGCGCCTCGTCGGCGCGGACCTGGCGGCCCGTGAAGATCAGGTCCTTGGCCTTGGCCGGGCCGACCAGGCGGGCCAGCCGTTGGGTGCCGCCCGCGCCGGGGATCAGGCCGAGCAGCACCTCGGGCTGGCCGAGCTTGGCGTTCTCCGCGGCGATCCGGATGTCGGCGCAGAGCGCCAGCTCGCAGCCGCCGCCGAGGGCGTAGCCGGTCACCGCGGCCACCACCGGCTTGGGGATCCGGGCCACCGCGGTGAACGCCTCCTGCAGGGCCGCGCCGCGCCGCACCATGTCGGTGTACGACATGCGCTGCATCTCCTTGATGTCGGCGCCGGCCGCGAAGACCTTCTCACCGCCGTAGACGATCACCGCGCGCACGTCGTCCCGGGCGGTGGCCTCCTCGGCGACCTCCTTGAGCTGGTCCTGCATGGCGATGTCGAGCGCGTTCATCGGCGGCCGGTCGAGCCGGATGGTGCCGACGGCGTCCGTGACGTCCAGAGTGACGAACCGCGTCATGACGGGATCCTCCCAGGGGTTAACGGTCGTGAACCCCGACAGTAGCGGTCGAGGGGCGGGAGCGCTGCCGCACCCTGGGGGGGGGGGGGGGGGGGGGGGGGGGGGGGGGGGGGATGGGGGGGGGGGGGGGGGGGGGGGGGGGGAGTAGTGGGGCTACGCCCGAGCGCGGGCTGTGGGCTGCGG
>NZ_JBVHLF010000034.1:24631-55978 GCF_055559155.1 Kitasatospora sp. NPDC024654 | reverse complement strand
AGCGCGCCCCCCGACCCCAACCCACGCGCGGCCCGCGCCTCCCACCCCCCCCCCCCCCCCCCCCCCCCCCCCCCCCCCCCCCCCCCCCCCCCCCCCCCCCCCCGGGGGCGGGTGGGCCGGCGGCGCGGCGCCCTCGTCAGCTCTCCGTCGGGGCGGTCGCGGCGATGACGTTCACCGCGAAGGCGATCTGCCCGTCCGTCAGGTCACCGCGGGCCGTCAACCGCAGCCGGGAGCGGCCGTCGGGGACGGACGGCGGGCGGAAGCAGCCCACCGCCAGGCCGGCCCGGCGGCAGTCGGCCGCCCAGGCCACCGCCTGCTCGGGACCGGGTGCGCGGACGGACACCACCGCCGCGTCCGGCCGGCTCGCGTCCAGGCCGGCGGCGGTGAGCCGGGCGGCCAGCGTGCGGGCGACCTCGCGGGCCCGGTCCGCGCGCTGCGGCTCGGCGCGCAGCAGGCGCAGCGCGCCGAGCGCCGCGCCGACCGCGGCCGGGGCCAGGCCGGTGTCGAAGATGAAGCTGCGCGCGGTCTCGGTGAGGTGCCGGATCACCCGGCGCGGGCCGAGCACGGCACCGCCCTGCGAGCCGAGCGACTTGGAGAGGGTCACGGTGGCCGCCACGTCCGGTTCGCCGGCGAGCCCGACCGCGGTGAGCGCCCCGCGCCCGCCCGGACCGAGCACTCCGAGCCCGTGCGCGTCGTCCACCAGCAGCGCGGCGCCGTGCGCGCGGGCGGCGGCGGCGTGCGCGGCGAGCGGGGCCGCGTTGCCGTCCACCGAGAAGACCGAGTCGGTCACCACCAGCGCGCGCGGCCGGGTCCGCTCGGCCAGCGCGGCGGCGACGGCGGCCGGGTCGCTGTGCGGGGCGCGGTGCACCTGGCCGCGGGCGAGCCGGCAGCCGTCGATCAGCGAGGCGTGGTTGTTGGCGTCGGAGACGATCAGGGTGTCGGGGTCGGTGAGCGCGGTGAGCGCGGCCAGGTTGGCGGCGTAACCGGAGGAGAAGACCAGCGCCGCCTCCACGCCGCAGAAGTCGGCCAGCTCGACTTCCAGCTCAGTGTGCAGCGCCGTGGTACCGGTGACCAGCCGCGAGCCGGTCGCGCCGCCGCCCCAGCGCAGCGCGGCCGCCGCGGCGGCCTCGGTCACCGCGGGGTGCCGGACCAGCCCGAGGTAGTCGTTGCTCGCCAGGTCGAGCACCGGGTCCTCGGCCGGCCGGCTGCGCAGGGTGCGGGTGAGCCCGGCCCGGGCGCGCAGCTCGGCGGCCTCGTCGAGCCAGTCGAAGACGGCGGCGGGGGCGAGCGGCCCGGCGGGGGCGGCGGGGTGCTGGATCATGCCCGGCAGCCTGGCACGCCGCCCCGCCTCGGGCAACGTGCGCCACGGCACACCAGGGGCGCCGGCTCGCCCGCCTTTGCCCAGCGTGATCGGCAGCAGGCAAGATAGCCGGGTGACCCTCCTTGATCTGATGCCCAAGCCCGCCGACGCCGACGCGCTGTTCACCACCTTCGCCGCGTGGGCCGAGGAGCGGGGCATCACGCTCTACCCCGCCCAGGAGGAGGCCCTGATCGAGCTCTTCACCGGCGCGAACGTGATCCTGGCGACCCCGACCGGCTCCGGCAAGAGCCTGGTGGCGGCCGGGGCGCACTTCGCCGCGCTGGCGGAGGGGAAGCGGACCTTCTACACCGCCCCGATCAAGGCGCTGGTCTCGGAGAAGTTCTTCGACCTGTGCAAGATCTTCGGCACCGAGCAGGTCGGCATGATGACCGGCGACGCGAGCGTGAACCCGACCGCCCCGATCATCTGCTGTACCGCCGAGGTGCTGGCGAACATCGCGCTGCGCGACGGCGACCGGGCCGACATCGGCCAGGTGGTGATGGACGAGTTCCACTTCTACGCCGAGCCCGACCGCGGCTGGGCCTGGCAGATCCCGCTGCTGGAGCTGCCGCAGGTGCAGTTCCTGCTGATGTCGGCGACGCTCGGCGACGTCCGGCGTTTCGAGCAGGACCTGACCCGGCGCACCGGCCGGGCCACCACCGTCGTCCGCTCGGCCACCCGTCCGGTCCCGCTGTTCTACGAGTACCGCCGCACCACCCTGCACGACACCCTGGAGGAGTTGCTGACGACCGGTCAGGCCCCGGTCTACGTCGTGCACTTCACGCAGAAGGAGGCGGTGGAGCGGGCCCAGTCGCTGATGAGCATCAACATGTGCTCGAAGGCCGAGAAGGACGCCATCGCCGCCCTGATCGGCAACTTCCGTTTCACCACCAAGTTCGGTCGCAACCTCTCCCGGTTCGTCCGGCACGGCATCGGCGTGCACCACGCCGGGATGCTGCCCAAGTACCGCCGGCTGGTCGAACGGCTCGCCCAAGCAGGCCTGTTGAAGGTGATCTGCGGGACGGACACGCTCGGTGTCGGGGTCAACGTGCCGATCCGCACGGTGCTGTTCACCGCGCTCTCCAAGTACGACGGGATCCGGGTCCGCACGCTGCGCGCCCGCGAGTTCCACCAGATCGCCGGCCGGGCCGGCCGGGCCGGCTTCGACACCGTCGGCCAGGTGGTGGCGCAGGCGCCGGAGCACGTGGTGGAGAACGAGAAGGCGCTCGCCAAGGCCGGCGACGACCCGAAGAAGAAGCGCAAGGTGGTGCGCAAGAAGGCGCCGGAAGGTTTCGTCGGCTGGACCGAGGAGACCTTCGAGCGGCTGATCGCGGCCGAACCCGAGCCGCTGGTCTCCCGGTTCAAGGTGAGCCACGCGATGCTGCTGTCGGTGATCGGGCGGCCCGGCAACGCCTTCGAGGCGATGCGCAAGCTGCTCACCGACAACCACGAGGAGCGCTCCGCCCAGCGCCGGCACATCCGTTCGGCGATCGCCATCTACCGTTCGCTGCTGGCCGGCGGCGTGGTCGAGCGGCTCGCCGAGCCGGACTCGGAGGGCCGGATCGTCCGGCTCACCGTGGACCTGCAGGAGAACTTCGCGCTCAACCAACCGCTCTCCACCTTCGCGTTGGCCGCCTTCGAGCTGCTCGACCCGCAGTCGCCCACGTACGCGCTGGACGTCGTGTCGGTGGTCGAGGCCACCCTCGACGACCCGCGCCAGATCCTGGCCGCGCAGCAGAACAAGGCGCGCGGCGAGGCGATCGGCGAGATGAAGCGGGACGGGATCGAGTACGAGGAGCGGATGGAGCGGCTCCAGGAGGTGACCTACCCGAAGCCCCTGGAGGAGGTACTGGGCCACGCCTACGAGGTCTACCGGCGGGCCCACCCGTGGATCGGCGACTACCAGCTGCAGCCCAAGTCCGTCACGCGCGACCTCTTCGAGCGCGCGATGACCTTCGTGGACTACGTCGGCCACTACGACCTGGCCCGCACCGAGGGCATCGTGCTGCGCTATCTGGCCGGCGCCTACAAGGCGTTGGAGCAGACCGTCCCCGAGGACATCAAGACCGACGACCTGAAGGACGTCATCGCCTGGCTCGGCGAGCTGGTCCGGCAGGTCGACTCCAGCCTGCTCGACGAGTGGGAGCAGCTCGCCAACCCGACCGACGAGGCCGACGAGGAACGGGAGTTGGAGTCCAAGCCGCTTCCGGTCACGGCCAACGCGCGGGCCTTCCGGGTGCTGGTGCGCAACGAGATGTTCCGCCGCGTGGAGCTCTGCGCGCTGGAGCACTACGACGAACTCGCCGAGTTGGACGGTGAGTACGGCTGGGACGCGGACCGCTGGGCGGACGCCATGGACGCCTACTACGAGGAGCACGACGACCTCGGCACCGGCCCGGACGCGCGCGGGCCGCGGATGCTGCTGATCGAGGAGGAGCCGGACTCCTGGCGGGTTCGGCAGATCTTCGACGACCCGGCGGGCGACCACGACTGGGGCATCAGCGCCGAGGTGGACCTGCACGGCTCGGACGAGGAGGGGCGCGCGGTGCTGCGGGTCACCGCGGTGGACCGGCTGGGCTGAGGCCCGGTCAGGGGCTGACGGCGCGGGCCGTCAGCCCCACATGAAGGCTTCCCCCGCGACGTACGAGACCGCCCGGGTGGCCTCCTCCAGGTCCGGGTCGTTCGGCCCGGTCCCGCTGTGCCCGTCGGTGAACCGCGAGGTCGTCACCGTGACGTAGTGGTGCACGTCCTCGACCCGGGTCACCGAGCTGTTGACCGCGCCGGCCGAGGCCGAGGGCGCGGCGATGGTGGTGTCCGGCAGCACGAACTTGAGCGCGCCGGGCTTGCCCGCCAACAGGTCGGCCACCTGCTGCCCGGTCTGGTCGTCGGCGAACCGCAGCACCGTCACGCAGCTCAGCACCTTGCCGTCCGCGCGGGTGAAAGTGACCGTCAGATAGCCCTGGCAGCCGAAGTTCTTGAGGACGTCCTTGGTCGGGTCCTGCAGGGTCTCGGTGCAGTCGTTGCCCTGCCGGGCGCCCGAGCGCTTGGCCTTGAAGCCGTTCAGGTCGATCGGCCGGGCGGCCGGGAAGTACTGCTCCGCCGTGAACGGGTTGGGGTCGGTCGACGAGGTGGGCGGCGGGCTGCCGACCACCGGCGGCGGCGCGTCCTTGCTGGTCGGGCCGAGCCCCGGGAGCCAGTCGCCGGGGTGCGGCCGGGTCACCACGAAGCCGGCGGCGCCGAGCACCAACACCGTGGCGCACCAGGTGAACACGCGACGCGAGCGACGCGACTCGGCGCCGCCACCGTGTCCCTGCCCCTCGGCGACGCTTCCGGCTATCGGGCGCGATTCCCCCTGCGTGGTCATGGCGCAGATTGTAGGGGGCGGTCCGACCGCGCAGGTCAGCGGGGATCTCCCGAACGAACCGCCGAACCCCGCCTGGTTGGCGACACTGTGACAACTCGCACACCTTTGGGGGCGATCTTCTGGCGGATTCCCTCTGGCGTCCGCCGAGGTCAGCCAGGCAGGATCAGGGTCATGGATCTGCTCGACACGCTCACCGCCAAGGGCCTCAACCGCGAGCTCCCCACCCGGGAGGAAGCGCTGGCCGTGCTGGCCACCACCGACGACGAACTGCTGGACGTGGTCGCCGCCGCGGGTCGGGTCCGCCGGAAGTGGTTCGGCCGCCGGGTGAAGCTCAACTACCTGGTCAACCTCAAGAGCGGGCTCTGCCCGGAGGACTGTTCGTACTGCTCCCAGCGGCTGGGCTCGAACACCGGCATCCTGAAGTACACCTGGCTGAAGCCGGGTGAGGCGGCGCAGGCCGCCGCCGCCGGGGTGCGCGGTGGCGCCAAGCGGGTCTGCCTGGTGGCCAGCGGCCGCGGCCCGACGGACCGTGACATCGACCGGGTGAGCGACACCATCGCCGCCATCAAGGACCAGGACCCGTCGGTGGAGGTCTGCGCCTGCCTGGGCCTGCTCTCCGACAACCAGGCCGAGCGGCTCCGGGCGGCCGGCGCGGACGCCTACAACCACAACCTGAACACCTCCGAGGGCACCTACGGCGAGATCACCACCACGCACACCTACGCCGACCGGGTGGACACCGTCAGCAAGGCGCACGGCGCCGGGCTCTCGGCCTGCTCCGGGCTGATCGCGGGGATGGGCGAGACCGACCAGGACCTGGTCGACGTGGTCTTCGCGCTGCGGGAGCTGGACCCGGACTCGGTGCCGGTGAACTTCCTGATCCCGTTCGAGGGCACCCCGCTGGAGAAGGAGTGGAACCTCACCCCGCAGCGCTGCCTGCGGATCCTGGCGATGGTCCGGTTCGTCTGCCCGGACGTCGAGGTGCGGATCGCCGGCGGGCGCGAGGTGCACCTGCGCAGCATGCAACCGCTGGGCCTGCACATCGCCAACTCGATCTTCCTCGGCGACTACCTGACCAGCGAGGGCCAGGCCGGGCAGGCCGACCTCGACATGATCAGGGACGCGGGCTTCGAGATCGAGGGCGCGGGCGAGGTGACCCTGCCCCAGCACCGCGCCGACCTGGTCCGCGGCGGCTGCGGCGACCACGCCGGCGGTGCCTGTGGTGGCCATGCGGGAGGTGGCTGCGGCGACCACGCGGGGGGCGGCTGCGGGCCGTGCGGCGAGGCCGCGCCGGCTGAGCGGGCCGTCGAGCCGGCCGAGGACGACGAGGAGCTGCGCAAGGACCTGGTCCGGGTCCGCCGCCGCGGCGCGGGCACCGAGCTGGCGCCGAACGCCTGAGCCGTCCCGACCGCGGATCCGTCACCACCAGCCGAGGAGCCCCACACGTGGCACCGCTGCCCCCGCTCACCCCGCAGGCCCTGCTCGGGCTGGACCGCGAGCACGTCTGGCACCCGTACGGGCCGATGCCCGGCACGGCCACGCCGTACCTGGTCGAGTCCGCCTCCGGCGTCCGCCTGCGACTGGCCGAACCGGTGTGCGGGCAGCGGGAGTTGATCGACGGCATGTCCTCCTGGTGGGCGGCCGTGCACGGGTACAACCACCCGGTGCTGAACGAGGCGGTGCGCGAACAGCTCGGCCGGATGAGCCATGTGATGTTCGGCGGGCTCACCCACGAGCCCGCCGTCCGGCTCGCCACCCGGCTGGTCGAGATCACCCCGGAGCCGCTGCGGCACGTCTTCCTCGCCGACTCCGGGTCGGTCGCGGTCGAGGTCGCGATGAAGATGTGTCTGCAGTACTGGCGTTCGGTGGGGCGGCCGGCCAAGCAACGCCTGCTCACCTGGCGCGGCGGCTACCACGGCGACACCTTCCACCCGATGTCGGTCTGCGACCCGGACGGCGGGATGCACCGGCTGTGGGGCGGGGTGCTGCCACGGCAGACCTTCGTCGGTGAGCCGCCGGCCGGCTTCGACGCCGAGGCCGATCCGGCCTACGCCGCCGAGCTGGCCGCCGCGATCGAGCAACAGGCCGACGAGCTGGCCGCGGTGATCGTCGAACCGGTGGTGCAGGGCGCCGGCGGGATGCGCTTCCACTCCCCCGGCTACCTCCGGCTGCTGCGCGAACTCTGCGACCAGCACGGGGTGTTGCTGATCTTCGACGAGATCGCCACCGGCTTCGGCCGGACCGGAGCGCTGTTCGCCGCGGAGCACGCCGGGGTCGCACCGGACGTGCTCTGCCTGGGCAAGGCGCTGACCGGCGGCTACCTGTCGATGGCCGCCACGCTCTGCACGGCCGAGGTCGCGGACGGGATCAGCCGGGGCGAACTGCCGGTGCTGGCGCACGGTCCGACGTTCATGGGCAACCCGCTGGCGTCGGCCGTCGCCAACGCCTCGATCGACCTGCTGCTCGGGCAGGACTGGCAGCTCGACATCAAGCGGATCGAGGCCGGACTGCGGGACGGCCTGGCCGGCGCGGCGGACCTGCCGGGCGTCGCGGACGTCCGGGTGTTGGGCGCGATCGGCGTGGTCCAGCTGGACCACCCGGTGGACATGGGCGCGGCGACCGAGGCGGCGGCCCGGGCGGGCGTCTGGCTGCGGCCGTTCCGCGACCTGATCTACACCATGCCGCCCTACGTGACCGGCGACGACGACCTCGCCCGGATCACCGCCGCCGTCACCGCGGCGGCCGCCGCCGGCTGAGACTTCTGTTGATGGAGTTGCTGAACCGATGACCGACCACTCCCCCGAGCGCCTGCTCTTCGTCACCGGCACCGGCACCGAGGTCGGCAAGACCGCGGTGACGGCGGCGCTGGCCGCGCTGGCACTGCGGGCCGGCCGCCGCACCGCCGTACTCAAGCCCGGGCAGACCGGGGTCACGGCGGACGAGCCCGGCGACGCGGCCGAGGTGCTGCGACTGGCCGGCGCCCCGGCCGCCCGGCTGACCACCCGCGAACTGGCCCGCTACCCCGAGCCGTTGGCCCCGGACACCGCCGCCCGCCGCTCCGGACTGGCTGAGTTGACGCTCCCTCAGATCAGCTCCGCCGTCGCCGAGTTGACCGCCGGACACGACCTCACCCTGGTGGAGGGCGCGGGCGGCCTGCTGGTCCGCTACAGCGCGGACGGGCTCACCCTGGCCGCGATGGCGCAGGCGGCCCAGGCGCCGGTGCTGATCGTCGCCGCGGCCGGGCTCGGCACGCTCAACGCGGTCGCCCTCACCGCCGAGGCACTGCGCGCCCGGGGGCTGCGCTCGGCAGGGGTGGTGATCGGCAGCTGGCCCGCCGAACCCGACCTGGCCATGCGCTGCAACCTCGCCGACCTGCCGACCGCCGCGGGCGCGCCCCTCCTCGGCGCCCTCCCCGCCGGCGCCACCCGCGCCCCGGGGCCCGCCTTCACCGACCTGGCGGCGGCCTCGCTGGCCCCGGCCCTGGGCGGCCACTGGGACGCCGCCGCCTTCGCGGCGGCGCACCGGCCGTAGCCCCGGCTGCTACCCGCCCAGCGGCTTCACCCAGCGACGCCAGTGGTCCTCGCGCCGGTAACCGGCCGACTGCCAGGCCCGCCGGCCCGGTTCGTTGCGCTCCAGCACCATCGCGTCGGCCCGCCGACCGCCGACCGCGGTGAACCGGCGCTCGGCAGCCACCAGCAGGGCCGCGGCGATCCCCTGGCGCCGCCGCTCCGGGGCGACCGCCAACCGGTAAAGCGAGCAGCGCCAGCCGTCCCAGCCCGCGATGACCGTGCCGACCAGCACGCCGTCCTGCTCGGCGACGATCAGCGCCTCCGGGTCGCGGTCCAACAGCCGGGCCAGCCCGTCCGGGTCGTCGGTGATGCTGGTGCCCTCGGCCGCCCGGGCCCAGAAGGCCAGCAGCGCGGGGAGCTCGGTCCGGTCGGCGGTACGGATGGTGAGTTCGCTCATCCGACCGTCCTAGCGGATTCGATCGACCCGCGCCCGGAATTCCACCCCTCGGGACGCGCTACGGCCGGTCTGCCGAGGAGGTCGGCGCGAGCTGCCAGACGGTGGTGGTCTTGAGCGCGGTGTCCTCCAGATCGGCCACCACCGGCACCTCGTAGACGGCCAGGGGCGTGAACCGCTCGCGCGGCAGGTACGCCCGCCCCGGGTCGCCGACGATCACGACGGCCCCTCGGGCTCGCGCACGCTCCAGGAACGGCAGGAACCGGGCGGCCATCGCCCGCTCGTAGAACACGTCCCCGGCCAGCACGACCTCGGCCGAACCGCCGTCGCCGTCGAGCAGGTCGCCGGCCGTCGCGTCGAGGTGAACCCCGTTGGCCTCGGCGTTGATCGCGATGGCGGCGACGGCGTAGGCGTCGATCTCGGCGGCCCGCACCGACTTCGCACCGCGCTTGGCCGCCGCGATGCCGACCAGGCCGGACCCCGCCGCCACGTCGAGCACCGTCCGCCCGGCCACCAGTTCGGGGTGGTCGAGCACGTACCGGGTGACCGCCACGCCACCGGCCCACGCGAACGCCCAGAACGGCGGCGGCAGACCGATCTCGCCGCGCGCCGACTCGGTCCGTTCCCAGAGCGCGATGGCGTCGTCGGCCATCCGCAGGCGGATCTCGGGCACGAACGGGACCGGGGTCGGGCGGGTCTCCTCCCGTACGAAGGCGGTGTCCGACACGGCGGTCCTGCCCGGGCGAAGGGTACGAATCTCGTTCGGCATGCCCGAAGCATAGGGGCTGGACCCGATGGCCAGGGGCCTGCCGTTCAGGGGATGACCGTCGGTGTGACGCCGCCGTCGACCCGGAGCGCCGCACCGGTGGTGGACGACGAGGCGTCAGTCCCCAGGTAGCACACCAGGCTCGCCACCTCCTCCGGCCGGCTGAGCCGCCTGATCAGCGACGTCGGCCGGTACTCGGCGATGAACCGGCGCTCGGCCTCCTCGAACGGGAGGTCGCCGTAGCTGTTCCGCAGGAAGTCCTCCACGCCCGGGGTCCGGGTGGGTCCCGGCAGGACGGAGTTGACGGTGACCCCGGTGCCGGCGACCGCCTGGGCGAACCCCCGGGCCACGGCGAGCTGGGCGGTCTTGGTCATGCCGTAGTGGATCATCTCGCCGGGCGTGGAGATCGCGGACTCGCTGCTGATGAAGATCACGCGGCCCCAGCCCCGGGCGGCCATCCCCGGCGCGTAGGCGCGGGTGAGGCGGATGCCGCTGAGGACGTTGACGTCGAAGTAGCGCTGCCACTCCTCGTCGGTGATCTCGAAGGCCGGCGCCGCACCGAAGATCCCGGCGTTGTTGACCAGGACGTCGACCTCCGGGACGGCGTCGACGATCTCCCGGACGCCCTGGGCCGTGGCGACGTCGGCCGCCACGGGGAGGACCTTGCCGGTGGCCGCGCTCTCGATCCGGGTCACGGCGTCGCCGACCCGCCGCCGGTCGCGACCGTTGACGACGACGGTGTGGCCGTCCCGGGCGAACGCGCGGGCGATGGCCTCCCCGATGCCGGCGGTCGAACCGGTGACCAGGACGGTGCGCGGGGTGGACGGGGTGGGTGTCATGGCTGGTTCCTCCTCCGGGGTCGGGTGGCGGGCAGCCCCGCGCCGAGCCGGCGCAACGCGTCCCGCTGTGCCAGGCCGCTCTCCACCGCCACCTCGTGCAGGCTCTGCCGGGCACGGACGGTGGCGAACCGCACGGCCGCGGCGCGCGGCGCACCGCCGGCGTCGACCGGGTCCGGGTCGGTGCGGAAGCCGTGGACCGCCGGCCGGGGAAGGCTGTTGTAGCCGAAGGGCGTGGAGAAGTAGTAGGCGCCGGTGTCGTACAGGGCGACGTAGTCACCGGGTTCGAGCAGCGGTAGTGGTCGCCGGGTGGCGACCAGGTCGCCGGCGAAGCAGCACGGGCCGGCGACGTCCTGGGCCACCACGGGCTCGCCCTTGGGCCGGCCCTGGCAGTCGAATGCACCCACCCGCAGCGGCCAGGCGTCCGGCCGGAAGACGGTGCGGGTGGCGACCTGCGCGCCGGCGTGGGTCACCGCGATCCGCCGGCCCCCGGCCTCCTTGGTGTACTCGACGACGGCCACGATGAAGCCGTTCTTCGCCAACACGGCGCGACCGAACTCGGTGACCAGCGCGTAGCGCCCGTCGAGGAGCCCGGGCACGCCCCGGCGCAGCGCGGCCACGTGGTCCCGGAAGGTCGGCCGGACCTCCTCGTCCACGAAGTTGACCGGCAGTCCGCCGCCGATGTCGAGACTGCCGATCCGCATCCGGCCGGCCTTGTCGTTGATCTCCTCCGCCAGCTCGTACACCGTCCGGACGGCGGCGGCGATCAGCTCCAGCGGGACTCCCTGGGATCCCGCGTGGACGTGCAGCCGGGTCAGCCAGGGCCGCTCGAGACAGGCCCGCAGCACCGTCTCGCGTGCTCCGGGGTCACGCAGCGCCACACCGAACTTCGAGGTGTCGGTGGCCGTGCTCATCGCCGTGATGGCGCCCGCGCCCACCTGCGGGTTGATCCGCAGCCCGAACGTCGAGGTGGTCGCCCCGAGCCGGCGCAGCCGGTCGATCCGCCCGAGCTCCTGCAGGTTGTCCGCGTTCACGGCGACGCCCAGGCGAACGGCCCGCAGCAGCTCGGCAGCCGTCTTGGCGGGCGAGTCGAGCACGATCCGCTCCGGGGGGACCCCGGCGGCCACCGCGAGCTCCAGTTCGCCGGGGCCGGCGACCTCGCACCCCATGCCCCACTGCGCCAACAGGCTGAGGACGGGCACCAACGAGGTGGCCTTCGCGGCGAAGGCGTGCAGCACCGGCGCGGGCCCGGCGAACGCGTCGTGGAGGTCGGTGACCGTCCGGCGCAGCCCGTCCAGGTCCAGGAAGCCGGCCAGCGGCTGGTCCGGTCCGAGCAGCCCCTGGCGGATCGCCTCGCGGATCACCAGGGATGTCCGGTCTGCCATGGGCGCCCTCCTCCGGGTGGTGCGGCAACCGTTCTCCCTATCCTGGTGACAAAAGGCGGTCCGGGCACTCCGAAGGAGCACCGCCGCCTCATCCGGCCGGCGCCGGGGCTCGCCGGAGTGGCACCACCGGCCGCCCGGTACTGATCGCGATTCACTCACCATTCGATACCGACCCGGTCATGAGCTGCGCAGACGCTCGCGGCCGAGATGGCTCACGGGTACCATCCGGCTGACGCCCTTCGGTGCGCGGCACCTCCCGTGACGCTCCCGGGCGGCGTCCTCGCGGGGCACACCGGACGTCACCGCGCACTCGGCACGCGCGCCAGGGCAGTCGCGCGAACGCGGAAGGGCAACCTGTTGGCGGATCGGCTCACCGGAGGAGACTCCTCGCTGCTGCGTCGGATCAACGCCGCGGTGACGCTGCGTTCGCTACGCGACGGGCAGGCCGTCACGCTGACCCAACTGGTCGGTGAGACCGGGCTCTCCCGGCCGACCGTGGAGGGCGTGATCGAGGGTCTGGTGGAGTCCGGGCTGGTCGCCGAGGTGGCGCAGAGCCAGGAAGGCGGCCGCCAACGCGGCCGTCCCGCCCGCTGGTTCAGGTTCCGCGCGGAGGCCGGGCACACCCTCGGGGTGGAGATCGGGGTGCACGGCGTCCGGGTCGTGCTGGCCGACCTGACCGGCCGTCCGATCGGCCGGCACGACCGCCCGGTGGACGAGGCGCTGGAGGCCGAGGAGCGGCTCGGCGCGGTCCGGTCCGCCGTGGCCGAGGTGCTGCGTCGGGCCGGCGTCTCGCGCGACAGCCTGTGGGCGGTCGGCGTCGGCAGCCCGGGCATCGT
This sequence comes from Kitasatospora sp. NPDC024654, assembly GCF_055559155.1. NCBI lineage: Bacteria > Bacillati > Actinomycetota > Actinomycetes > Kitasatosporales > Streptomycetaceae > Kitasatospora > Kitasatospora sp. NPDC024654. The sequence goes on along the minus strand of NZ_JBVHLF010000034.1, from coordinate 43,468 downwards.
GGACAAGGACGGGTCGGTGCGGCTCGGCACCGCGCTGCCCGGCTGGACCGGGCTGGACCTCGGCGCCCGGCTGCGGCGCTCGTTCCGCTGCCCGGTCCTGATCGAGAACGACGCCAATCTGGCCGCGATCGCCGAGCACTGGCAGGGCGCGGCGGTCGGCATGGGCGACGTGGTCTTCGTGCTGGCCGGCCTCAGCCCCGGCGCCGGCTCGCTGATCAACGGGCGGCTGCACCGCGGCTTCGGCGGCGCGGCCGGCGAGATCGGCGCGCTGCACCTGCTCGGCCAGGAGGCCACCCCCGAGCGCCTGCTCTCCACCACCGGGACGCCGCTGGACCCGCTGGACGAGGCCGCGGTCGCCCGGGTGCTCCGGCTGGCCCGGGAGGGCGACCAGGTGGCCCAGGTCGCGATGGACCGCTTCCTGCGCCGGCTGGTGCACGACGTGGCGGCGCTGGTGCTGGCCATCGACCCGCAGCTGGTGGTGATCGGCGGCTGGGCGGCCGGGCTGGACGGCGTGCTGGAGCCGCTGCGCGAGCAGCTGGCGCTCTACTGCCTGCGCGCGCCCGAGGTGGCGCTCTCCACCCTGGGCGAGGACGTGGTGGCGCTCGGCGCGCTGCGGCTGGCGCTGGACCAGGTGGAGGAGCAGCTCTTCGCGGTCGACCAGCCCACGGCCGCCCGGGCCTGAGCCGTCCCGCACCTCCCCCGGCTGATTTTCCCTCCCGCCGCCACCGCCCGGTCCCGCCGTGCCTCCCGCACCGCTTGGACCCTCAGCACGGGCGAGGGGGGGGGGGGGGGGGGGGGGGGGGGGGGCCTCTCGTCTTCCGGTTTCCCCTCCCCCTGTCACGGCGCCCCCTCCCTCCACAACACTCTCCCCCCCCCCCCCCTCCCCTCCACCCCCCCCCCCCCCCCCACAACACCCCCCCCCCCCCCCCCCCCCCCCCCCCCCCCCCCCCCCCGGTGCGCGTGCTCCCTCAGGCGGTCCGGGCCGCCGCCGCGGCCACCGGGGTGACCTCCACCAGCCCCGTCTCGCCGAACGTCAGCCGGCAGGTGTCCGCCCGGTAGGTGGACACGGCCACCGCCGCCAGCCGCCCCGCCGACGCGTACTGGGTGGTGACCACCAGCACCGGCGTGCCCGGCGGCCGCTCCAGCAGCGCGGCCTCGGCGGCCTCGGCGACACCGAGCTCCACGGCCCGCGACTCGCCGTCCACGGTCAGCCGCTCCAGCCGGCGCAGCACGGACTTCGCGAGCTCCTCGCCCTCGTCCGGGCCGCCGGTGAGCTGGATCGCCGGCAGGTGGCTCAGCGCCGACTCCGGCACGTGCAGCGACTCGGTGGCGACCGGCTGCCCCTGCGCGATCCGCCGAACCCGGCGGACGGTGTGCACCGGCTCGCCGGTCGCGATGCCGAGTGCCCCAGCGAGCCGCTCGGAGGCACCGGCCGTGCTGCAGCCGACCGTGCGCCAGGCCTGCTCACGGCTGCTGCCGGGCCAGCCCTCGGCTCCGCGGTTGACCGGCACGCCCACGCGCGGGGCGGCGACCAGCGTGCCGATCCCGCGCCGGCGGACCAGTCGGCCCTCCAGCTCCAGCTGGTCGAGCGCCTGCCGCAGGGTGGCCCGGGCCACCCCGAAGCGGGCCGCGAGCTCGCGCTCGTTGGGGATGACCTCACCCGTGGCGAACTCCGAGTCGATGGCGCGCAGGAGCACCGTGCGCAGGTGCCAGTACTTCGGCTCCGGTACCGCCGAGAGCTGTGCTGTCCCCACCGTGTCCTCCACCCTGACCGGCGTACGGCCGCGTGGGGCGGCCGCCGGACGTCGCCGAAGGCCGGGCGCCCCGGGCCGGCACCGGCGGGGTTTCGCCAGGTGGGAATGGGGACTTTAATCCGTCCTTCTTTATTAAAGGTCCTTGCAGTAAGGGACCCTAGGGGTGCCCGAGGAGATGGTCAAGACCAATGACGAGGGCTTGACGGGCCCGTTGCGAACATTCACCCCAGGTTCGTGATCGGCCTCCCACCGGCACCCGCCCGGGTAGGCTACGCAGGTGATCGTGGTGACGAGTGTGAATGTGAACGGGATCCGGGCCGCCGCCAAGAAGGGGCTCGTCGAGTGGCTGTCCGCCACCACCTCGGACGTCATCTGCCTCCAGGAGGTCCGCGCCGAGGCCTCCCAACTCCCGCCCGAGCTGACCGACTTGCCCGGCTGGCAGGCACTCTGGGCACCGGCCGCCGCCAAGGGCCGGGCCGGCGTCGCGATCCTCTCCCGGACGGAACCCGAGCGCAGCCGGATCGGATTCGGCTCGGCCGAGTTCGACGGTTCGGGCCGGTACCTCGAAATCGATCTTCCCGGCCTGACGATCGCCAGCCTCTACCTCCCCTCCGGCGAGGTCGGCACCGAGCGGCAGGACGAGAAGGAACGCTTCATGGCGGAGTTCCTGGTCCACCTCACCGCCCTGCGCGCCCGCGCCGCCGACGACGGCCGCGAGGTGGTGGTCTGCGGCGACTGGAACATCGCCCACCAGGAGGCCGACCTCAAGAACTGGAAGGCCAACCAGAAGAACGCCGGCTTCCTCCCCGAGGAGCGCGCCTGGCTCACCCGCGTCCTCGACGAGGCCGGCTACGTCGACGTCGTCCGCCGCCTCCACCCTGACCAGGCCGGCCCCTACTCCTGGTGGTCCTACCGCGGCCGTGCCTTCGACTCCGACGCCGGCTGGCGGATCGACCTGCACTGCGCGACGCCGGGGCTGGCCGACAAGGCCCTCTGGACGAAGACCGAGAAGGCCGCGACCCATGCCGAGCGATGGTCTGACCACGCACCGGTGACGGTGGCGTACAACCACCCCGCGTAGCTCCCCGGCCCGGTGACGGCGCACTTGCGTCGGGCAAGCGCACCGTCACCCAAGGCCGCCGAAGGCCAGAGCCCGCCCCATCGGCCGGCCGCAAGGAGACGACGAGCCGGCGGCCCAGGGGAGGCGGACGGGAGCGGCGGGATGAGCCGGGCGGGGTGAGGCCGGGCGGACCCGGCCAGGGGCCCGCCGGGTCAGCGGCGGCCGCGCAGGGCGGCGGCGTCCCGGGTGGACTGCCGCTTCTCCTGCTCGGACTGCTTCTCCTTGATCCGCGCCGCCTCCTTGCGGGCCTCGGCCTGGGTGGCGCGCTCGCGCTGCAGCCAGTCCGGGTTGGCGCTCTTCAGAGCCTCGATCTCGGCGGTGGTGAGCGCCTCGGTGACCCCGGCCCGGGCCAGGCCCGAGACGGAGACGGAGAGCTTGGCGGCGACCACCGAGCGCGGGTGCGGGCCGTTGCGGCGCAGCTCGACCAGCCAGGTCGGCGGCTCGGCCTGAAGCGAGTTGAGCTCTTGGCGGGAGACGATGCCCTCCTGGAACTCGGCGGGCGTGGCGGGGAGGAACACGCCGAGCTTCTTCGCCGCGGTGGCGGGCTTCATGGTCTGGGTCGTCTTCGGCTTGAGCGCTGTCATGGTCACCAGGGTAAGCGAGCTTGGCCCCAGGCCAATCACGGAGGGTAGCCTGGCTCCGTGACAGCGAACCAGGCGACCGGGCCCTTCCGGCTGGCGTACGTGCCGGGCATCACTCCCGGCAAGTGGATCCGGGTCTGGGAGGAGCGGCTGCCCCAGGTGCCGCTGACCCTGGTCCCGGTCGCTGCGCCCGACGGGGAACGGGCCCTGCAGGAGGGCGCGGCGGACGCCGGGCTGATCCGGCTGCCGGTCGACCGCACGGTGCTCAGCGCGATCCCGCTCTACACGGAGGCCACGGTCGTCGTGGTCCCCAAGGACCACCTGCTCGCCGCCGCCGACGAGGTCAGTGTCGAAGACCTCGCGCAGGAGGTGATCTGGCACCCGCTGGACGAGACCATCGTCTGGCCGACCCGCCCCGGACAGCCCGCGTACGAGCGGCCCGCCACCACGGCGGAGGCCGTCGAGGTGGTGGCCGCGGGCGTCGGCCTGCTGGTCGTCCCGCAGTCACTGGCCCGGCTGCACCATCGCCGCGACCTCACCTACCGCCCGGTGTCCGACGCGGCGCAGTCCCAGGTCGCACTCTGCTGGCCGGAGGCCCGGACCACCGACCTGGTCGATGAGTTCATCGGCATCGTCCGTGGGCGCACGGTCAACAGCTCGCGCGGGCGCACCCAGGCGGCGCAGGAGGCGGGGAAGGCGACCGAGGCGGCGGGCGGACAGCCGCGGAAGAAGCCCGCAGCCGCCCCCGCGCGCGGTGCCGGCCGGCCGCGGTCCGGGGGAGGCCGGGCCGGTGGTGGCGGCACGGCAGCGAAGCGCGGGAAGCCGCGCCGGCGTTCCTGAACGTCGGCGGTCCTGACCACGACACCGCCGGGCCCGGGTCACGGCGCCGAGGTCCGGGTCCCGGTGGTGGACCAGAGCGGCAAGCCGGTGCGGGCCCTGTCGACCATCAGCACGAGCCTGGCGGCTTCCGAGCGGTGGGCGTCCGGCAGCCTGTGCTCCTTCGTCGGCGCGGCAGGGTGGGCGAGACGGCCAGCCGACCGGTGAACGCGATCCCCGGGATCGGGATGGCCGCTCGCTGCCCACGCCGGTGAGAGGCTGGTACCAGGACCTCCACCCGCCCCCCTGTCCCCCGCTGCGGAGCGCGCGATGCCGACGAGGATTCTGCTCCAGGGACGCCCCGGCACCGGAAAGACCACCGCGATCCGCCGGCTGGCGGCACTGCTGCGCACCCTGGAGATCGTCGGCTTCATCACGCAGGAGATCCGCGAAGGCGGTGCCCGGGTCGGCTTCGCGCTGGAGACGCTGGCGGGCGGTCGGGCGGTGCTCGCCCACGTCGGCTTCCCGGGGCCACCACGGGTCGGGCGGTACGGCGTCGACCTGGGGGTCATGGAGCACCTGGCGCTGCCTTCCCTGGAATGGGAACCCCGCGCGCCGGCACCAGCCAGGCTCGTGCTCATCGACGAGCTCGGGCGGATGGAACTGGCCTACCGCCCGTTCCAGGGCGCCGTCCGGGCGCTGTTCGCGGCCGACGTCGACGTGGTCGCCACCGTGCAGCAGCAGCCTGGCCCGTTCACCGACGCTCTCAAGCGCCGCGCCGACGTCGAGCTCATCCAGCTGACCCCGGCGAACCGGGACGTCCTCCCGGAGCGGCTGGCGGCCCGCTGGGAGCGGTGGCTGCCGGGGCGCTGAGGAACCGCTGAGGGAACACCGTACGAGAGGGCAGACGCGATGGCCCGCCACGACCGGACCGGATCCGCGGTCGTCCGACGACGCGACGCCTGGTGCACCCGGCTGCTGGAAGCCTCCACCCGTTGTGTCGAGCGCGCCGACCGGTGCGCCGACTGGACCCGCCGAGGCGTCGAGCGATGCCGCCGGTGGGCGCGCGAGGGCGCCCACCGACCCGGTGAGCTGGCGCCCCCGTCGTGGTTCTCCATCGCCCTGCCGTTCGGTATCACCTGGTACCGGGCCCTCGGTGGCACGGCCCGGGCCTGGTGCCGAGTGGCCACCCTGGCCTGCCGGATCCTCGCCCGGCTCCTGCACACGGCGGGCCGGGGATAGCCGCACCCGCGCGGTTGGCCGCCCGGGCCTCGCGGAGCGTGGAGCTCGGGCGAAGTCCGAGCGGGCTGCCTGGCGATCCGGCAAGCCACTGGCTGCGTGGCGGCCCCCAAGCTTCACCCGCGAACCGGATGGTCTCGGCGCGGTCAGCCGGCCGTCACGGACGGGCCGTCGCGCTGAACGCCTCGGCGAAATCCTGAGGGGGGCCGGCGTGCAGGAGGGTATGGGGAACGGATCCACTTCCTGATCGATCGCTATGGCTCCGCCGCACATGGGCGATCCCCGTCGTCGCCTCTAGCGTGACCGGTCATGCGGAACACTCACACGCCCGGTCCTCCCCTGGGACCGGCCACCGAAGAGCCTTCGCCCTCCGGGCGATTCCTGACGGGTCGCACCGCGCTGGTCACCGGCGCTGCCAGCGGGATCGGCCGGGCGTGCGCCCTCGCCCTCGCCGGGGCAGGTGCGCGTGTCCATGTCGTGGACCGCGCCGCCGAGGCCGCCAAGGCGGTGGCGGAGGAGTGCGGCGGGACGGCCCTGGTGGTGGACCTGTCGGACCCGGTGGCGGTGGAAGGTCTGCCGGACGACGCCGACATCGTGGTCAACAACGCGGGTCTGCAGCACGTCGCGCCGGTGCACGACTTCCCGCCGGAGCGCTTCCAACTGATCCACCGGGTGATGGTGGAGGCGCCGTTCCGGATCATCCGCCGCACGCTGCCGCACATGTACGCGAACGAGTGGGGACGGATCGTCAACATCTCGTCGGTGCACGGCCTGCGGGCCAGCCCCTTCAAGGTCGGCTACGTCGCCGCGAAGCACGCCCTGGAGGGGCTGAGCAAGGTGGTGGCACTGGAGGGCGCACCGCACGGGGTGACCAGCAACTGCGTCAACCCCGGATACGTGCGCACGCCCCTGGTCGAGGACCAGATCGCGACGCAGGCGCTCGCCCACGGCATCCCCGCCCAGGACGTCGTCGAACAGATCATGCTGGAGCGCTCCGCCATCAAGCGCCTGATCGAGCCCGACGAGGTCGCACGGGCCGCACTGTGGCTGTGCTCCCCGCACAGCGGCTACGTCACCGGCGCCTCCCTGTCGCTGGACGGCGGCTGGACCGCCCGCTGACGGTCGCGCCGTCCCGCTGACCACCGCCGGACCGAGCGGCCTCGCCCGCGTGGTCGGCGCCGGCCGGCTGGGTTCGCCGCAGTGATCACCGTGGTGGCGCTGCCCTTCGCCGAGGAGAGCCGTGCGCGCGAACTGGCGAGTGTCGCCCCCCAGTTCCCGTGCGAAGATTGCGGCAACCATGTCCGACCGAACCGTCACCGCAGCCCATCGCCGCCTGCTGGAACTGCTGGCCGACGGCGCCACCACCGAGTACTTCGGCCGGCCCGCGGCGGACGCCCGCGCGGCGGGTGCGCAGCCGCACGAGCTCGCCGAGATCGAGGAGGCGGCGTGGCTCGCGCTGCGCGTCCACCGGACGCTGCGCCAGCACCGCCGCCGCGAGACCGAACTGACCGCCCTCTTCGACACCGCGAGCGACCTCGCCGCACTGCGCGACCTCGACGCCGTCCTGCAGTCCATCGTCCGCCGTGCCAGGCTGCTGCTGGGGACCGACACCGCCTACCTCACGATGCCGGACGAGCAGGCGGGCGACACCTACATGCGGGTGACCGACGGCTCGATCTCACCCCTCTTCCAGTCGCTGCGGCTGGAACTCGGCACGGGGCTCGGCGGCCTCGTCGCCCAAACCGCCCGCCCGTACGCCACGCCCGACTACCGGACGGACGAGCGGTTCAACCACACCACCCGCATCGATGCCGGCGTCCTGGACGAGGGTCTGGTGGCCATCCTCGGCGTCCCCCTGCTGCTCGGCTCGAGCACCACGGAAGGCGGCAAGGTCATCGGCGTGCTGTTCGCCGCCGATCGCACACCGCGCGCCTTCACGCCCGACGAAGTGGCGCTGCTCGGCTCGTTGGCCGCCCACGCCGCCATCGCCATCGACACCGCACGGGCCCTCGCCGACACCCGCGCCGCGTTGGCCGAGCTCGCCGAGGCCAACGCCGTGGTCCGCGCGCACGTCACCGCGATCCAGCACGCCGAACAGGCCCACGACCGGCTGACCGACCTGGTGCTGCGCGGCGGGGCGACGACCGACGTGGCCGCCGCCGTCGCCGAGCTCCTCGACAGGCCGATCGCCGTCCACGGCACCACCGGTCACCGGCTCGCCCAGGCCGGCAACGCCCCGGACCTCACGTCGGACGGACTCATCGCCTCCACCGCCGAGTCACGGGCAGCGGCCCGCGCCGTCCCGCTCGGCCGGCACTGGGTCTGCGCCGTTCTCGCCGGACCCGAACTCCTCGGCAGCCTCGTCCTGTTCGACCACCCCGACCTCGACGACGCGAGCCGCAGGCTCTTCGAGCGTGCCGGCGTGGTCACCGCGCTGCTTCTGCTGCTACGCCGGACGGTCACCGAGACCGAGAACCGCGTGCGCGGTGAGCTGCTCACCGAGTTGCTCACCACCCCGGACCGCGATCCGGCAGGGCTCGTGGACCGGGGCCGCCGCCTCGGCAGCGACCTCGACTCCCCGCACCTGTTGCTCGTCGCCCGGTCCTCGGCCAGTCCCCGGGCCAATCTGGTCGCCGCCGGCCTGCAGCACCTGTTCGGCCGCGGCGGCATCTGCGCCGAGCACGGCGGCGCGGTGGTCATCCTGCTCCCGGACGACGGCACGCCGCCCGGTGAGGCCGCCCGAATCGCCGCCGACCGGCTCGCCCGCCTCAACGGCGCAGCGGTCACCGTGGCGGCCGCCGGTCCTGCGGCCGGACCAACGGGTCTGGCCGCCGCGCACGAGGAGGCGCGTCGCTGTCTGCGGGCCATGCACGTGCTGGGCCGTGCCGGTGAGGGTGCGTGCGCCTCGGACCTCGGCTTCCTCGGTGTGCTGCTCGGTGACGGCCACGATGTCGGGGGTTTCGTCCGGACCGCGCTCGGGTCGCTGCTGGACTACGACGCACGACGCGGTACGGACCTGGTCGGCACTCTGCGCACCTACTTCGCCTGCGGGAAGAGCCTGACCCGCGCCAAGGACGAACTGCACATCCACGTCAACACCGTCGTCCAGCGGTTGGACCGCGTCGAGTCCCTCCTCGGACCGGACTGGGACGCCCCCGACCGCGCTCTTCAGCTCCAACTCGCCCTCCAGCTGCACCTGCTGACGGACGACCGGTGAGGGAGGCGAACGGCGCCCCGGGAGCCGCCGGGCGGACCCGGGGCACGCGCCTCTCCGTATCAGTGGTCCGTTGACGCCACCCGGGCCGCCGCCTCGATCCGCTGGGCGACGATCCGGGCTCCGGGGTCCGCGAGGAGGATCGTGTAGTGGTTGGCCCCGGCGACCCGGATCGGGACGACACCCGCGCCGGGGAGGTCCGCGGCGGCCAACCGTCGCTCGTCGTAGAGGCCCTGCGGTTCGTCCATCAAGCCCCGTTCGGCCCACAGCAGTTCAGTCGGGCAGTCGAGCGCGCGGATCGCGCCGAGCACCTCGGCCTGGAAGAGCTGGACACCGTCGATGCGGACCGCGTCGACTCGGCAGGACGACCGGAGTCCGGGTTCCTCACCGACCAGGTCGCGCTGGATGTAGTCGTCGACCCAAGGCGACCAGGCAGCTCCGAACGCGGGGTGCGCCTGCCAGAAGGCACGGTAGGCCTCGCGGTCGGGAAAGGTCATGGAGAGGCGCCGCATGGCGGGGCCGATCACCGCGGTGATCAGTTCATCTCCGTCCAGGCCGGGCGGGGCGGGGAAGCCGAGCCCGCCGTCCACCAGGACCAGCGAGGAGATCCGGTCCCGATGGCGGGCGGCGGCCAGCGCGGAGACGAACGCACCCATCGAGTGACCTGCGACCACTGCCCTGTCCAGGCCCAGTTCGTCGAGCAGCGCCACCACGTCGTCGATGTGCGCGCCGACGCCGTACGGGCCTTCGACGCCGTTGCTGCCGGCCCGGCCGCGCAGGTCGGGTGCGACCAGGGTGACCCGCCCCCGCAGGTGGTGGGCGACCCGGGCCCAGGACAGCGCGTTGGCGGTGATGCCGTGCAACGCCAGGACCACTGGTGCGTCCGGCTGCTCCGCCGGCCAGCGGAGCGCGGTGAGCCGGCCACCGGCGACCGGGACGTGGAGCTCCTCGTACTCGAATTCCGTCGCGGTGACCTGGCGTCCGCTTGGCGTGCTCGGGTTCATGCGGCACCCGCCTCCTTGAGTGTCTGATGGATGGTGTCGGCCACGGCCTGCGCGCGGCCCCTTGCGGCCCCTGATCCGGCCGGGCGGGCGGGCCACGCCGCCTGGCAGCAGGTGGACGACGGCGACGGACAACGTGCCGAGCAGGAAGAGCGGTTGGGACAACGGTACGCGCAGCACCGAGGGCAGACCCGCTACGGCGCCGAACACGGAACGACCGCACCCCGCGTGTCGCTCCGCTGGCTACTATGCAACTCGACTGCCCGAGCACTACGCGGACTCAGGGGAGTACGAATGGAGTTGGAGCTTCGGCATCTACGGGCTCTGTGCAGGGTCGCGGACGCGGGGAGCATAGGTCGGGCCGCGGCCGAACTGGGATGCTCGCAGCAGGCGATGAGCACGCAGCTGCGCCGGATCGAACTCTACTTCGGCGAGCCGCTGTTCGAGCGCAACACCACGGGCGTGCGGCCGACCCGGTACGGCGTGGAGGTCGTCGCCCGTGCCCGCGACCTGCTGGACCGCGCCGAGGCGATCGGACGGCGACCGGCCGGGGACGCGGCACCCCGACCGGTGCTGCGTCTGGCCGCCACCAACTCCCCGATCCTGTCCGGCATGGTCGGGCGGGTGCGTGCCGAGTTGCCTGAGCTGGTGCTGACGGTGAGCAGCGTCTACGAGTCCTCCCAGATCGTCGAACTCCTGGAGAGCGGCGGGCTCGACGCCGCGATCGGCGTGGACTACCCGGGTCTGGAACTACGGCACTCCGCTGCCGTCGAGCACCGCGGGATCGTCACCGAGCCCTCGTTCGTGGCCCTGCCCGCCGACCACCGGCTCAAGCACCGCACGGAGGTCGCGCTGGCCGACCTGGCCGAGGACTCCTGGTTCATCACCCCCGACGACGGCGCGGGATGGCCGGGCGTCCTCTACGCGGCCTGCGAGGCGGTCGGATTCACGCCGGCGGTGGTGCACGAGTTCCTCGGCGACCAGCTCCAGCTGCAGAACATGATCGCCGAGGGCCTGGGCGTCTCGCTGGTACAGGCGACGACCCGGCCGGTTCCCGGTGTGATCGTCAGGCCCCTGATCGGCACGCCCCTCTGGTGCCGCTACCTGCTGGCCTGGTGCAAGGAGAGTGTCGCCGAAGAGGTCGTGGTGACGCTCTTCGGCTCGGCCTGCGCCTCGTACCGGGACCTGATAGCGCGGGCGCCGCACTTCCACGCCTGGGCGGCACGGACCTACCGCGGGACGCTTCCGTAAAGGCACTGCCAAGGATGTTGTGGCAAGGACAGGTCAATCGCTGTTTCCAGCCGCATTGTCCGGGGCGGCCACGCGGTGAGACGGTGCGTCACACGCTTCCCCCCGATTCGCGAAGCGGACATCGCCCCGAAGGAGCAGTGATGCGCCATCGATCCATCCTGCCCAGGTTCCTCGCCGCAGGCACAGTGACACTCACCATGCTCATCGGTCTGTCGACCGCCCCGGCCTTCGCCACGACCGGTTCGACGACCGCCGTCCGGCCCGCCACCGGCGCACACCGCCCGGCCGATCCCTCACCCACGGGCGCCGTCGTCGGCGGTACCGACGCGGCCTCCGTCCAGTACGGCCGGCTCACCGCCGCCCAACTCCCGCCGCAGCGCCCGACGGTGCCGCAGCCCACGACGAACGCGACGAGGAACACCAAGGCCCCGAGGGGGTCGAGGCCCGCCGCCGCGCAGTCCTGCACCCCCGCTGCCTTCGGTGCCCTGACCGGCTCGGCACTGGCCTCCTACGTGGAGAACTCGACCACCGACTGCGTCAACACGCTGTTCGCGATCACCGGCAGCGACGCGCAGGAGGTGTTCAAGGAGTCCCAGATGATCCCCGTCGCCCAGGCCTACCAGAGCCTGGCGTCGAACTACACCGGTGACGACTCGACCGGAATCTGGCAGCTCATCCTGTACCTGCGTGCCGGATACTACGTCCAGTACAACGACTCGGCGGACGTCGGCTCCTACGACGCGGCGCTGTCGACGGACGTCGAGAACGCCCTGGACACCTTCTTCGCCAGCCCGCGGATCGGCGACGTCTCCTCGGACAACGGCGACGCCCTCGGCGACGCCGTGATCCTGACCGACAGCGCCGACCTGCAGGGCGACTTCCTGAGCACCTACAAGCAGCTGCTCACCGCGTACAACGGTTCCTGGGACGCCCTCCCCAGCATGGACGCCGTCATCTACGACGTCTACACCCCGCTGTGGCGCGGACAGTACAACCCGGCCTTCGTCACCGCGCTGACCGCGGACCCGAGCGTCATCGACACGCTCGACGCCTTCGCACTCGACCACACGGACCTGCTCGGCGGCGGCAACACGTTCATGGACTCCGACGCCGGCAACGACCTCGCCGTGTACGTCCAGTTCAGCGCGCTCCAGACCAAGGTGCGGCCGCTGGTGCTGGGCCTGTTGCAGGCCTCCTCCGTCTCCGGCCCGACCGCCGCGCTGTGGGTCGCCGTCGCGGGGCAGGCCAACGCCTTCGACGGGGCCAACTGCTCGTACTACGGCGTCTGCGACCTGGTGACCCAGGTCACGGCGGCGGCGCTGCCGACCACGCACCCGTGCAACTCGGAGATCGACATCCTGGCGCAGTCGCTCAGCGCCGCGGACCTGAGTGCGGCGTGCACCGAACTCGCCGGGCAGGACGGGTACTTCCAGAGCGTGGTCAAGGACAGCGGCCCGATTCCCAACCAGTACAACGACACTGACAACATCGTCGTGTTCTCGAGCTCCCTCGACTACCAGATATACGCGCCGGTGATCTACGGCGTCTCCACCGACAACGGCGGCATCACGCTGTACAACACCCCGTCCACGCCGGGCAACCAGGACTACTCCATCCTGTACCAGGATCCCAGCCCCGACGGCTACACGGACAACATCTGGAACCTCAACTACGAGTACACGCACTTCCTCGACGCGCGCTACGACACGATGGGCACCTGGGCGGACATGGAGGCGGTGCCCAACATCTGGTGGATCGAGGGCATCTCCGGATACATCTCCTACAGTTACCGGGGCATCACCGACACCGACGCGGTGACCGACGCCGGTGAGCACACCTACGCGCTGAGCACCCTGTGGCAGACCACGTACGCCAACAGCAACGACGACCGGGTCTTCCCCTGGGGCTACCTGGCGGTGCGCTACATGCTCGAGGAGCACCCCGCCGACGTGCAGACGATCCTGGGCGACTTCCGGGCGGGTGACTACACCGCCGGATACGACTACTACACCGACACCATCGGCACCCGCTACGACGCCGACTTCAACAACTGGCTCGACACCATCGCGAGCGGCACGTCGGGTACGCCGGCGGCCGCCTTCAACACGGTGGTCACCGGGCTGACAGCCGCTTTCACCGACCGGTCCACCGAGTCCGGCAACGGCCACATCACCGGCTGGTCCTGGAACTTCGGCGACGGAGCGACGTCCACGACGCAGAACCCCTCGCACACCTACCCGGCGGCCGGGACCTACAGCGTCGCGCTGACCGTGACCGACAGCAACGGACACACGTCCAGTGCCTCCCAGTCGGTGACCGTGAACGGCTCGGGCGGCGTCAGCCCGTGTGCGGACCCGAACCCGCAGGAGATGGACCAGAACTGCTCCCGGGCGAACCAGTCCGAGACGGCGGGGAACCTGGACTACCTGTGGATCTACCTCCCGGCCGGGACGACCACGTTGAAGGTCACCACGACCGGCGGCACCGGGACCGCCTACCTGTACTACGACCCCACCAGCTGGGCCACGAACACCACGTACACGGCCGAGTCGACCGGTTCCGGCACCACCCAGAGCCTCACCGTCACCAACACGACCGCGGGCTACCGGTACATCAGCCTGTACGCCGACACCACGTTCAGCGGAGTCACCGTGACCACGCAGTACTGAGTTCCCCCGGCACACCGCACGTCCCGGACCGGCCCGCGCTCTCCCGGCTCGACCGACTACTCCTCGGCGACCGGGGGAAAGCGCAGGCCGGCGAGGTCTTCGGGGACGTCGGCGGTGGGTGAGCGGAAGATGGGGGGCGCCGGGTCGGCGGCGGTGGCCGGGGCGTCGGTGAGCCGGAAGCGCTCGCGGAGCCGGCCGTAGAAGTCGGTGGGGCCCATCCGGACCAGGCGCAGGCGGGACGGCGCCGGGTAGACGCCGATCCAGTCGCCGGGCCCCAGGACGCCGCGCAGCTGGCCGTCGATGCTGACCGCGACCGGCCCGGAGTGGGGTAGCACCCGGGCGGCGACCGGTTCGTCGGCGGCGGCGACTACCGTGCGGTTGAAGGACATGTGCGGGGCGACGGGGGTGAAGACGACGGCGTCCATGTGCGGCGACAGCACCGGTCCGCCGGCGGCGAAGCTGTAGGCGGTGGAGCCGGTGGGGGTGGCCACGATGACCGCGTCGGCGGAGTAGGAGGCCAGCAGCCGTCCGGCGAAGTAGAGCGCGAGGCCGACCTGCCGGTCCCGGGCGAGCTTTTCGAGCACCACGTCGTTGAGGGCCGTGACGTCCAGCGGCACGCCCCAGTCGTCCCCGACGGGCTCCCCCGAACGCAGCGGCGGAGGCGGCAGCACCGGGCTCCGCCCGTGGCCCAGGAGCAGCTCCAGTCCGGCGGGGACCTCCAGCGCGCGGGACGTCCGCAGGGTCAGGGTCATCCGTTCCTCGACCGTGGCGCGGTCCTCGTGCACGGCGTCCAGCGCCTCCCGCACCTCGTCGACGGGGACCTCGGTGAGGAAGCCGACCCGGCCCAGGTCCACGCCGAGCACCCGGGCGTCGTCCTTGACGGCGATCCGCGCGCCGCGCAGGAAGGTGCCGTCGCCGCCGAGGGTGACGACGAGGTCGGGGTGGCCGGCGGCCTCGGCCTCGTCCTGCCCGCAGCGCCGGGGTTGGTCCTCCTGCCAGACGTCGACGTCGGTGCAGGGGATGTCGTGTGCGGCGCACCAGGCGCGGACGGTGCCGGCCGCCGAGCGGGCGGCGGGTCGGGCGCCGTGCACAACCAGGCCGATCCGGTGCACTGGCATGTCGGGTACTCCATCGCCGTCATGGGGAGGCTTCCGGCCTCAGCAGACAGCGACGGTGCGCACTTCGCAAGTCCGGCTCTCCCCGTCGGCCCAACGCGGTGGCGCGGGCGGACGGCTCGGCGGAACCTGTCCTGGAGGCGGGCCGGGAGGAGGAGAGGGCGTCGTGCGAGAGATCCGGTGGCGGGCCGTCGGGTCCGGGACCTTGTGGCGTGGGACCCGCCAGGCCTTGCTCGCAGCCGCGATCTGCGGGTTGGCGGTGGGGAGCGGATCGGCGCGGGCGCTGCTGGTGGGGCCGGGTTGGGTGGCCGGCGGGCGGCCCGTGGCCGGGGGGCAGGCCGTGGCCGGCGGGCAGGCCGTGGCCGGCGGGCGGGTCCTGGCCGAGTCACGGATCGTGGCGGTGGACCAGGGTTCGCGTTCGGTGGTGGTGCTGGACTCCGGCGGCGACGACGCCAAGGTCCGTTGGTCGTGGAGCGCCGACCGGGACCCGGGCCTGGCCGATCTGCGGCCGGCCACCAGTTGGACCAATCCGTCCGAGGCCAAGAGCCGCCAACTGGACGGACAGCGGTACCTGCTCACCGCGGCCTCCGGCGGGCTGGCCGCCGTGGTCGCCTATCCGACCGCGGAGGTCCACTGGGCGACGAACGCGGGCGACGGCAACGTCCACAGCCTGGAGCTGCTGCCGGACGGGAACGTCGCGGTGGTGGCCAGCACGGCTGGCTGGCTGCGGCTGTACGCGGCCTCCCAGGGGCCGCGCGCCGACCACTTCGTCGAGTACCCGCTGGACGGCGCCCACGGCGTGCACTTCGACCCGACCAGCGGACTGCTCTGGGCCGTCGGGGACCGGGAGCTGACGGCGTACAAGGTCAGCGGCTCCGCGGCGGAACCCGGACTCACCAAGGTCCGCACCACCGCGCTGCCGGAGGGGGACGGGCACGACCTGGGGCCGGTGCTCTCCTCCCCCGGGCGGCTGTGGGTCACCACCGGTCGGCACGTCTGGCAGTACACACCCGCGCAGAACGCCTTCACCCCGGTCCGCCTCTCGAACGCCGAAGCCGACGAGGACGTGAAGAGCGTCGGCGACGACCCCCGGACCGGCCGGATCCTCGCCATCACCCCCGCGGAGGGCGGCGCGTGCGACTGGTGCACCTCCGTCCTGACGTTCTACCGCCGCGACGCGACCCGGACCCTGAACGGCACCCAGCTGTACAAGGCACGCTGGTGGACCAGCCGCCAGTGACGGTGTCACACCTCCAGCACGAGTGGGGTGACGTCGGTGAGGGACTGCTCGGCCCAGACGGTCTTTCCGGAGCGGCCGTAGCGGCTGCCCCAGCGCGCGGCGAGCTGGGCCACCAGGAACAGACCGCGGCCGCCCTCGTCGGTGGCGCGGGCCCGGCGCAGCCGTGGCTGGCTGTTGCTGGGGTCGGAGACCTCGCAGACCAGCACCTGGTCGAGGATGAGCCGCAGTACGACCGGGCCGCCGCCGTAGCGGATGGCGTTGGTGACCAGCTCGCTGACCACGAGTTCCGTGGTGAAGGCGAGGTCCGCCAGCCCCCACGCGGCGAGCTGACGGGTGACCGCCTCGCGGGCGTCGGCCACCACGGCGGGATCGGCCGGGAGTTCCCAGCTCGCGGTGGAGTCGGGGGAGACCGCGCGGGTGCGGGCCAGGAGCAGGGCGATGTCGTCGGGGGGCGGGGCGTCGCCGGTGTCGGCGAGCAGGGAGCGGCCGATGTCGTCCAGGGTCCGGCCGGAGCGGCACCGGGCGGCGAGCTGGTCGGTCAGCCGCCGGATTCCGGCGTCGAAGTCCTCGTCGGCGCGTTCGATCAGGCCGTTGGTGTAGAGCGCGAGCGTACTGCCCGGGGGCAGCACGGTCTCCGCGAGCTCGAACGGCATGCCCCCGACACCGAGCGGCGGGCCGGGCACGACCTCGATGACCTGCGCGGTTCCGTCGGGCCGGATCACCACGGGCGGCAGGTGCCCGGCGCTGGCCAGGGCGCAGTGCCCGGTCACCGGGTCGTAGACGGCGTACAGGCAGGTGGCGCCGACGGTGTCCTGGTGCCCGCGCGGTGCCTCGCCGGCGAGTTGCCGGACCAGGTCGTCGAGGTGCGCGAGGAGTTCGTCGGGCTCCATCTCCAGATCGGCGAGGGTGTAGATGGCGGCGCGGAGGCGGCCCATGGTGGCGGTGGCGTGCAGCCCGTGACCGGCCACGTCGCCGATGACGAAGGCGACCCGCAGGGAGGGCAGCGGGATGACGTCGAACCAGTCACCGGCGATGTCGGCCCCACCGCCGGCCGGCCGGTAGAAGCCCGCGGTCTCGGCGGCCGGACTGTCCGTGGTGGCCTGCGGGAGCAGGCGTTGCTGCAGGGCGACCGCCGCCCGGTGCTCGCGGGTGTAGCGGCGGGCGTTGTCCACGCTCAGCGCGGCGCGCGAGGCGATCTCGGTGAGGAGGTCGGCGTCCGCCTGGTCGAAGGGCTCGGGCCGCTCGGTGCGCCAGACCGCGACCGCGCCCAGCACCAGGCCACGGGCGAACAGCGGAGCCGAGACGGCCGAATGCCCGCGCTCGGGGATGAGCAGCGGGATCAGTTCCGGGTGCCCCTCGGCCATCGCGAGCGCGGCCGCCCGGTCGGGCACCAGGACGGTCTCGCCGCGCTGCACCCGCCGCAGCACCGGCAGGTCCGGCACCGGCGGGTCCGCGAGGCCCGGCGGGATGAAGCCGGCCGGCCAGGGGCCGACCGAGGCCGCGGCGATCCGGCGCAGGTGCCACGATCCGGCGCCGGCCAGCTTCGGGGGCTCGTCGCCGTCGAGCACGGGGTCGGCGAGGCTCGCCCAGGCCAGGTCCCCGAAAGCCGGGACGAGCACGTCCACCAGGTCCTGGGCGGTGCGTACGACGTCGAGGGAGCCGCCGATCCGGGCCGACGCCTCGTGCCGCAGGTCCAGCCGGCGCCCGCGTTCCGCGAGATCGGTGAGCACCACGGCGACCCCCGTGGGGCAGCCCTTGCCGTCCTCCAGCCGGAAGGCGGAGAGGGCCACCGTGGACCACCAACCGGGCGTGAGTCGTGACCGCGCCCGGTGCTCGCGGTCGATCAGCGGGACGCCGGTGTCCAGCACCCGGCGCAGCGCCAGCCCGATCTCGTCGGCGTCCTCGGGGAACATGACCTCGTTGAGCCGGCGGCGGCCCGTCACGGCCGCCCCGCCGGAGAGGTTGGTCCGCACGATGTTCAGGTCGGTGTCGTGGAAGGCGAGGCCGAGCTGGTCCTGGGCGAGCAGGGCACGCAGCAAGGCCGTGCCCTGGTGGCAGTCGGTTACCTGCCGGATCGGCGCCGCCAGCAGCAGGAGATCGGCGGATCCCTCCAGGTGCAGCGCGTGGAAGGCGACCTCGACCGGCCGGCCGGAACGGTGCCGGAGCACGGCCCGCCCGGCCCCGCCGGAGGTGTCCGGCGCTGCCTCGAGCAGCTGCCCGATCGGCCGACCGCACACCTCGGCCGCCGTCCGGTCCAGCAGTTCCGCCGCCGTACCGGACCACTGCCGCACGATCCCCGCCCTGTCGACCACCGCGGCCGCCAGGTCACCGAACGGCCACGACCAGTCACCGGGGGCAGGATCGCTGGAGGTGTTCATCTCGCTCCTCGCAGGTGAGGGAGCTACCCCGAACTACTCATCTTCATTATTCAGACGATCTGCGAGGCTGCTCGGCAACGCGGGAGCCGAGGCCGAAAGCAGGCGCCGGACGGGCCGCTGAGGCGGCGCGGCCGCGGGTCTCCGGGGGCCGGACCGGGCGTGGCCCACGCCGACGCCGTCCGCACCACGGGCGTGGATGCGTGTACACGCACCTATGAGCGGGCTGAACACGGCTGCTGAACCCGTTCCCACTCCCCCGCCGCCGACCCCACCGTCGGCGAGCTCCGCACCCGGCTCGGGCAGCGGCCCGACGCGACGGCCCGAACGTCGCGAAGGGTGTGTCGGGGGGGGGGGGGGGGGGGGGGGGGAGCCCCCCCCCCCCCCCCCCCCGACCCCCCCTCTCTGTGCTCATCACGGCCCGATACACAGCACACAGCCCCCCCCCTGGGCACCCCTCCC
>NZ_JBVHLF010000034.1:8978-24621 GCF_055559155.1 Kitasatospora sp. NPDC024654 | reverse complement strand
AATTCGGCAACCGTCCCAACAGACAGCCAAGAAGTTAGGGAAGGTGGGCCCCCCCCCGGCCCCCCCCCCCCGACACACCCTTCACCGAGCCCGGTCGGCCGACCTCAGTTGGCCGCGCCGTAGGTGCCGGAGGCCCAGAGCGCGCCGCCGGTCGTGGCGCCGCCGCCCTGGCGGTAGACGACCAGGTTGCCGTCGTCCTGCATGATCGCGTAGGCACCGGGGTTGTTCCAGGTGCCGGACGACCAGAGGGCGCCGCCCGCGCTCGGGCCGCCACCCTTGCGGTAGACGACGAAGTTCCCGTCTGTCTGCATGGTCACGTACGCACCGGAGTTGCCCGAGGTGTTGGTCGACCAGAGCACCGCGCCGTCGGCCTTGCGGTACATCACGAGGTTGCCGTCGGCCTGCATCATCAGCTCGGTCAGCTGCCCCGCCGTCCACTGCCCGGGGGCGAGGGACTGGCCGCCGTTGAGGGTCTGCGGGGCCTCACCGGTGCCGGAGGACCAGAGCGTGCTCCCGTTCGCGCCGGAGAGCACCACGTTGCCGCCGGTCTGCACCGTGACGGAGGCCCCGGGGTCGCCCCAGCTGCTGGTGGACCAGAGCGCCGCGCCGTTGGCGCTGTAGAGGACGAGGTTGCCGTCCCACTGCATCAGGAGGTAGGCGCCCGGGTTGCCCGAGGTGCCGGCGCTCCACATCGGCGCGCCCTGCGCCGAGCCGCCGGTGTTGGCGTAGGCGACCAGGTTGCCGTCGCTCTGCATGGTCAGCGTCATCGACGGGCTGCTGATGCTCTGGCCGGCCTCGAGTCGCTGCCCCGCCGTCATCACGGCGCCGGTGGCCGTGGAGCCGACGTTGACCGCGTTGTCGTCGATGTTCATCTGGACGCCGCCCCAGGTCTCGTTGACGCCGCCGGCGTACTGGTGGACCCGGCGGTAGGCCGGCCAGTAGGTGGGGCCGGGCAGGCCCATGCCCGCGTCGGAGGTGTCCTGCGAGGAGTTCCAACTCCCCGACCAGATCACGTCGGGGCGCGGGAAGGTACTGACGTTGTACTGCGAGGCGACGTCGGCGATCCCGCTGTTGGCGCTGGAGTAGACGCCGGACCGGTAACCGGCGTTGTGCAGGCCCGCGGTCCAGCCGGACAGGTAGGCGAGCACCCGGGCCTTGAAGAGCGCGGAGTTGTAGGCCTCCATGTCGTTGTAGAGCACGGCGCCCGGGGTGAAGCCGAGCGCGGCGGCCTTGGTCACGGCGTCCGCCGCGTCCGCGGCGCCCTGGTTGGTGGCGGTCGGCAGGTCGGCGGAGATCAGCGCGGAGCCGGTCGCGGCCTGCTGGCCGGCGTACATGGGCAGGAACGACCAGCCCTGGGCCGCCTGGGCCGCGACCCAGCCGGGGGTCAGGTTCGGCTGGGCGCAGGTCTGCGCGGGGCCACCGATGTAGATGCCGACCGACTGGTACGGCGAGGCGCCACCGGACCAGGCCGTCATGGCCGCGGCCGAGGGGGCCGTGCAGGTGTCGAAGCCCTTGCCGCCGGCGTCGGTGCTCGGAACGGTGCTGGTGGCCGCGCGCGACGACCGCCCGGCGACGGACGGACGGGCCGGCGCGGCGGCGGACGGACCGGCGGCGGACGGCGTGCCGTGCACGGTCGCCCCGGCCAGGATCGCGTTCACCTGCTGCGGCGAGGTGCCGTAGCTGGCCGTCACCTCGAGCCCCGTGCCGCGCAGTTCGGCCTGCAGCTGGTGGCCACCGGCCCCGGCCGCCAGGACGGACGGCGGCAGCGGCGACCCGGGCGCGACCACCGGCGCGGCCGGCACGCCCGGGGCCGGCGCCGGCACGGGCTGGATCAGCAGGGCGTCGGTCCGGCCGACCCCCAGGTCGGCCGGGCAGTTCTGGTCGGCCGACGGCGTCCCGAGGTAGACCACGTTCCGGTCGAAGCGGATGCAGCTGTGCGGATCCTGCGCGAGGTCCACCACCTGCCAGCTGCCGGGCACCCGGACCTGGTAGCCCTGGTACGCGACGGTTCGGCTGCCGGCCGTCCCCTCGGCCTGCGCCCCGGGAACGGCGACGGACAACGCCGCTCCGGCGAGAAGAACGACAGCGGTGCTACTGGCCAAGCGTGTTGGCATGACGGAGACTCCCCCACCCCTTCAGTGAATGCGCGACGACAGTTGATCGCACAGATGTCCGATCATATGTGGCGATCCGGCGTACCCGCACACAACTGTTCGCAAGTTGCCGGGGGATCCTGACGCCTCGTCCGCCCGGCTGGTAGCACGGCTGTCGAAGCGGAGCGGGCGGGGTGCTCCCGGGCACCCCGCCCGCTGACGAGCCGCCCGCTCAGGCCTGGTCGGCGGCCGGCTCCCGGAGCGGGAAGTGGCAGGCGGCCAGGTGGCTCTCCGGGCCGAAGGGCCTCAGCGGCGGTTCGGTGGTCGCGCAGACCTCCTGCGCCGCCGCGCACCGGGTGCGGAAGCGGCAGCCGGACGGCGGGTCGATCGCCGAGGGCAGCTCGCCGGCGACGCCGTGGCTGCTCTTGGCCTTCTCCACCACCGGGTCGGCCACCGGGATGGTGTCCAGCAGACCCCGGGTGTAGTGGTGCGCCGGGAACGCGTACACCGACTCGGCCGGGCCGACCTCCACCAGCTTGCCCAGGTACATCACCCCGATCCGGTCGGCCAGGTAGCGGACCACCGAGAGGTCGTGCGAGATGAACAGGTACGACAGGCCGAACTCGCCCTGCAGGTCGCGCATCAGGTTGAGCACCTGCGACTGGATCGACACGTCCAGCGCGGAGACCGGCTCGTCCGCCACGATCAGCTTGGGCTGCAACGCCAACGCCCGTGCCAGTCCGACGCGTTGGCGCTGCCCGCCGGAGAACTCGTGCGGATAGCGCTCCAGCGCCGTCTTCGGCAGCCCGACCACGTCGAGCAGCTTCCTGATCCGACCGTCGCGTTCGGCCGGGGTGCCGTCCCGGTGGATGTCCAGCGGCTCGCGCATGATGGACCGCACCGGCATCCGCGGGTTCATCGCCGCGTAGGAGTCCTGGAACATCAACTGCACGTCCCGGCGTACCCGTCGGCGCTCGGCCCGCGGCAGCTGCGTGAGGTCCCGGCCCGCGAAGAGCAGGCTGCCGGCGGTGGGCGTCTCCAGACCCACGATGAGCTTGCCGACCGTGGTCTTGCCACAGCCGGACTCGCCGACCAGGCCGACCGTCTCGCCCTGATGGACCGTCAGCGAGACGTCCGCCACCGCGCTGACCGCGCCCACCGCCCGGCGCAGCAGCAGGCCGGAGGTCACGGGGTAGTCCTTGACCAGGTGCTCGACCCGCAACAGCGGCTCACCGGGCGGGGTTCGCCGGTCCACCACCGGGGTTCGCCCGGGCTCGGCGGTCGGTGCCGGATCGACCACCCCGACCGGGGGCCGCGCGGACGGCAACTCGACCTCGCCGACCGGGAAGAAACAGGTGTACCGGTGCTCCGGCACGTCCCCGGTCAGCGGGGGCTCGCTCGCCGTGCAGGCGTCGGTCGCGTACCGGCAGCGCGCGGCGAACCGGCAGCCCTCCGGCGGCCTGGTCAGGTCCGGCGGCAGACCCGGGATCGAGTAGAGCCGCTCACCGGACTCGGCACCGCGTTCCGGCAGCGAGGCGAACAGCGCCTCGGTGTACGGGTGCCGGGGATTGGCGTAGAGCGCCTCGGTCCGGGTGGTCTCCACCACCTTCCCCGCGTACATCACCGCGATCTGGTCGGCCCGCCCGGCGATCACACCCAGGTCGTGGGTGACCAGGATGACCGCCATCCCGAGCCGCTGCTTCAACTCGTCGATGAGCTCCAGGATCTGCTTCTGGATGGTGACGTCGAGCGCGGTGGTCGGCTCGTCGGCGATCAGCAGCTTGGGCTCGTTCGCCAAGGCCATGGCGATCATGGCGCGTTGGCGCATCCCGCCGGACAGCTCGTGCGGGTAGACCCCCGCACGCTGCGCCGGACTGGGCATCCCGACCAACGACAGTGCCTCGACGGCGCGTTCGTGCGCCTCCCGCTTGGAGACCCGGCGGTGGATCCGCACCGACTCGGAGATCTGCCGGCCGATGGTCATGGTCGGATTGAGCGAGGTGGTCGGGTCCTGGAAGATCATGCCGATCTCGTTGCCGCGGACCCGGTCCATCTCCTCGTCACCGAGATGAAGCAAGTCCCGTCCCTGTAGCAGGACTTGACCGCCGACCACCTCACCGCCGTTGGGCAGCAGCCGCATGACGGACATCGCGGTCATGGTCTTGCCGCAACCCGACTCGCCGACGATGCCGAGGGTCTCCCCCACGTCCACGCTGAGGCTGACCCCGTCCAGGGCGTGCACCACCGAACGCTTCAGCCGGATCTCGGTACGCAGATCGATCAGTTCGAGGAGTGCCACGGCTCACCGCTTCTGCAGACGGGTTTCGAAGGCGTCGCGCAGCGCGTCGCCGATCACGTTGAAGGACAGGATGATCAGGATGATCAGCGCGGCCGGCGGATAGATCATCCACCAGTAGCCCGAACTGGCGAAGCTGGTGCCGATGTCGAGCATGCCGCCCAGGTCGTTGTTGGGCGCCTGGAGGCCGAGCCCGATGTAGCTGAGGGTGGAGAGCGCGAAGACCGCGTCGGCGATCGAGAACGTGGTGTTGACGATCGTGGTGCCGATGGTGTTCGGCAGGATGTGCTTGAAGATGATCCGCCGGCCGCCGGCCCCCATCATCCGCGACGCGGAGACGTAGTCGCGGACCTTGACGGCCAGCGCCTCGCCGCGGACCAGGCGGGTGATGCCGAACCAGGAGGTGAAACCCACCTCCAGGATCAGCATCGTCTTGCTCTTCCCGTAGACGCTGCTGAGGTAGATCAGCAGGAAGATCAGCGGGAACGACATCAGCGAGTCGATGACCCGCATCATCAGCGCGTCGAGCCAGCCACCCAGGTAGCCCGCGACGGCGCCGTAGAGCGCGCCCGCGAACGCCGCGATCAGACCGGCTGCCAGCCCGATCTCCAGGCTGGTCTGCCCGCCGACCATCAGCTTGCCGAGCTCGTCGAGGCCGTAGTTGTCGGTACCCAGCGGGTGCCCGCCGCCCGGCGCCCGGGTGACGGCGTCGAGGTTCACCACCGAGGTGTCCGAGTGGTAGAACAGCGGTCCGAGGAAGCAGAAGGCCGTGATCGCCACCAGGATGCCGACGGCGACCAGCGCCAGCCGGTTCTCGGCGAAGACCTCCCAGCCGCGCCGGAGCAGCGAGCGGGGCTTCTCGGCCGGTTCCGTGCCCGGTGCCGCGGCGGCGGGCGGGTCGGCCGTCGGGTCGGTCGTCAGCGTCATCAGGTGAGCCTCACTCGTGGGTCCAGCACCGCGTAGCCGAGGTCGGCCAGCAACGACCCGATCACCGTGACCACCGCGGTCAGCAGGGTCGCCGCCAGCGTGATGCTGTAGTCGTTCTGCAGCGCCGCGCGGGTGGTCAGCAGGCCGATGCCCTGGATGTTGAAGACGTACTCGACGATCAGCGCGCCGCCGACCAGGGCCGGCATCGAGAGGCCGACCAGGGTGACCATCGGGATCAGCGCGTTGCGCAGCACGTGGGCGTAGAGGGTGCGACGGCGGGAGGCGCCCTTGGCCTTGGCGGTCCGCACGTACTCCTGGGTGATCTGGTCCAGCACGCCGGAGCGCATGTAGCGGCTGTAGCCGGCCACCGTGGTGATGGTCAGGGTGAGCACCGGCAGGAAGATCGCCTCGGGGTGGGTCAGCGCCTCCCCGAAGGTGGAGACCTGGTTCTGCACCGAGACCCACTTGAGGTCGTCCTCGAACCACTGCTGGATCAGGAACCCGATGAAGAAGGTCGGCACCCCGTACGCGACGAAGGAGAAGACCGTGAACGCGTGGTCCAGCCCGCTGTTGCGCCGGGTGGCCTGGATCATGCCCATCGGGACGGCGATGAGCAGCGCCAGCAGCAGCGCGGCGCCGACGATGAAGGCGGACGCGCCGAGCGCGTTGAACAGCAGGTCGGAGACCGGGCGTTGTTGGGTGTAGTCGAAGCCCAGGTTGCCGTGCAGCAGGCCGTCCAGCCAGGTCCAGTACTGCACGTAGACCGGGCGGTCGAGGCCCATCTGGTGGGTGAGGTGGGCGATGTTCTCCGGGGTGGCGTGCGAGCCGAGGATCGCTCGGACCGGGCCACCCGGCATGAGCTGCATCAGGCCGAAGGAGATGACGGTGACCAACAGCACCGTCACCAGGGCCTGGAGCAGCCGACGGATGAGGTAGGCGGTCACCGCGTCCCCCCGAGGGGGGACGCGGCGGGCCGGTCGGATGTGGTCGTCATTTGGTGTAGTACCAGTACTCCGGCTCGTAGCCCTGGAACGGGTCACCCGCGTCGATGTGCAGGTTCTTGACGACTTCGTAGACCGTCAGCTGGTTGGGGTTGTAGATCACCGGCTGGTCACCGGCGAGGTAGTCCTCGTAGGCGTACATGTCGTTGACGTCGCTGCCGGAGGTGGTCTTGACGATCAGCTGGTCCAGCTTCGGGTCGGAGAAGCTCCAGATGTTCGGGCCGGCGCCGGTGGCGAAGAGCGCGTCACCGGTC
Source organism: Kitasatospora sp. NPDC024654 (assembly GCF_055559155.1). Taxonomy (NCBI): domain Bacteria; kingdom Bacillati; phylum Actinomycetota; class Actinomycetes; order Kitasatosporales; family Streptomycetaceae; genus Kitasatospora; species Kitasatospora sp. NPDC024654. The sequence continues at coordinate 18,050 of NZ_JBVHLF010000034.1, read as the reverse complement.
GGGTAGTAGTCGGGCGAGTAGACCCAGCCGCCGTAGAGCAGCGCCTGCCACTGGCAGCCGGCGGGCTGGGCGGAGGTGCAGGCCACGCCCTCGTTGCCGATGGTGTTCTGGGTCTGGCTGACCGTGTTGATGGCGATGCCGGCCTTGGCGGCGTCGGAGCGCATGTCGGCCGCCATGGTGTCCAGCGAGGCCTGCCCGGACGGGTAGTCCAGGGTGAACGCGGCCTTGGTGCCGGCGGCGATGCCGGCGCCGCACTGGTTCGGTCCGGTGCCCGGGGAGGTGCAGGTGGCCGGGGTGCTGCCGGTGTCCCAACCATGGCTGCTCAGCAGCTGCTTGGCGGCACTCGGGTCAAAGGTGGCCTGCTCGGACTGGCTCTTCGGGGAGAGCGGGTTGCCGGCCGGCTTGGCGGGCACGGCGCCGGTGCTCGGGTAACCCCAGCCCTTCCAGATGCCGTTGATCATGCCCTGCTGGTCCACGGTGTCCTGGATCGCCTTGGTGAAGTAGTTCTGCTTGAACAGCGGGCCCACGTTCGGGTTGGCGAAGTTGATCTGGTAGTAGGAGATCTCGTCCAGGTAGGTGGCGTTCGGCACGTAGTAGCCCACGCTGCTCAACGGGTTGCCGGCGTCCGGGTTCTGGGCGTTGTACGGCGCGGTGTCCTCGGCCGGCAGGTAGCCGTAGTCGATGGCGTTGGCGCCGCTGCTGCCGGCCTTCAGGTCCGCGTACTCGGTGGTGTCCGAGGTGTAGGGGACGAAGTCGACCTCGTCCAGGTACGGCTTCTGCGGGCCGGAGTAGCTGGTGTTGGGCACCACGTCGTAGGCGCCGGAGCTGCCGTTGTAGCTCTTCAGCTTCCACGGGCCGTCGACCACGGACCAGATCGGGCTGCCGACGTAGCTGGCACCCTTGGTGGACTCCACGCTGAGGTAGGCGTAGTCGGCCGCGCAGTCGGTCTTGGCGGCCGCCGAGCCGAACGCGTCGGTCGCGCAACTCCCCTTCTTCCCGGCGCCGGTGAGGTCCCAGGCGAGCGGCATCGGGGTGATCTGGCTGAGCTCGTCGTCGAGGAACCAGGTCTGGCTGACCTGGGTGTTCAGGGTCAGCGTCACGGTCTGGCCGGAGGCGGTCGCCGAAGCGATGTTGTCGGGGAAGTACTTGGCGCCGATCGCCGGGTTCGGCTGGGTGTAGTAGGCGCTGTTGGCGGTCTCCGCCTCGGCCATGTTGATCCAGAACAGCACGTCCTGGGCGTCGACGGGCTCGCCGTTGGACCACTTCCACGGCTTGACCTGGAAGGTGACGGTCTTTCCGTCCGCACTCCAGGTGGGGGTGTCACCGATCGACACGTCCGGGTCGAGGGTGACCTTGTCGTCCAACCCCCAGAAGTACAGCGGCCGGTACATCAACTCCTGGAACTGACTGGTGTTCACCGTACTGACCTGGGCCGGGGTGTCGAACGGCCAGATCGCGTCGGGGAAGGTGGACGGCGACTCGGCGACCCGCACCACACCACCCTGGGTCGGCGCGCCGGTCGGGCCGCTGCCCGCGTTGTTGCCACCTCCTCCGCCGCCACCACAGGCCGCGGTGGTCGCAACCGCCGCGAGCAGCACCGCCGCCTTCCTCAACCTCCGTGGTCCCACGGGTATCGCCATTCCGGACACGCCCCTCTCCACACGTGAACAACAACGTTGCCGTTCGCCGTCGTTGCGGCGACGGATGTCGCGATCGAGCGCACGCTCGGCAGGCCCACCGGCGGGAGGCACACTCCCGCGCCGACCGGGGCCTGCTGATCATCAAGTGATCGTCAGAGCTTGGTTACTGACTTTTCGTCAGACCTGCGCTTGGCAAGATCCAGGCGCGTCTTGACCTTCGAAGTCCCACTCGGGACTCCCCCCTTCACTGGGTACGGCTAATCCCAACCCCCCGTGTTGGTACCTAGTTAGACGGATATCCCAGACGGAGAGAAGAGCCCGGGACGATTCCGACTGATTACGGTTCCATCAAGGAGTGCGCCCGGTGGCGGGGGCGGAGTCCGCGAACGGGCCGGGCACGGGAGAGGAACGGGAGGTCAGGAGTGGTGTCCTGGTGTTCGGGGGGCGGCCGGCCCGGTCCAGCCGGCAAGAGCACCGCATCCGAACACTTCCGCAACGAGCGGCCGGGAGGCCCGCGTTCGACGCACTCGCGGACCGGGTGCGGATCAGGCCCGGCCCGCGGCGGGGGCCGTCAGCGCGGCGGGTGCAGGCGGTCGCCGCCCGCCAGGATGGCGTCGGCCAGGGCGGCGGCCGGGCCCCGGGCGGTGGTGCGGCCGGTACTGAGGACGAACTCGGTGGCGCCGAGGTCGGGCAGCCCGGACTTCGGCGGCAGGGCGCGCAACCCGGCCGGGATCATGCCCTGGGCGTGGGCCACCACGCCCAGGCCGGCCAGCGCGGCGGCCCGCACGCCGGAGAGGCTCGCGCTGGTGCAGGCTATGCGCCACGGCCGTCCGGCCCGGTCCAGCACGTCCAGGGCGCGGGTCCGGGTGATGCTGGGCGGCGGGTAGACGATCAGCGGGACGGGCTGGCCGCGGTCGGGGCGGTAGTCCTCGGCGCCGATCCAGACCAGCCGGTCGCGCCAGACCAGCCGGTCCGCCGCGTGGCCCGGCCCCGGGCCGGTCCCGTCCGCCGACCCGTCCGGCGAACGCTTGCCGAGCACCAGGTCGAGCCGGCCGTCGGCGAGCTGCTCGTACAGCACCGCGCTGCGGCCCACGGTCAGCTCCAGGTCGACCTCGGGGTGGCCACGCCGGAAGGTCCGCAGCAGCTGCGGCAGCTCGGTCAGCACGAAGTCCTCGGACGCCCCGAACCGGACCCGGCCGCGCACCGGGGTGCCGGCGAAGTACGCGGCGGCCTGCTCGTGCGCCTCGAGGATCGCCCGGGCGAAGCCGAGCATCGCCTCACCCTCGGCGGTGAGCTGCACGGAGTGGGTGTCCCGGTGGAAGAGCCGCCGCTCGGTCGTCTCCTCCAGCCGCCGGACGTGCTGGCTGACCGTGGACTGCCGCAGCCCGAGCCGCTGGGCGGCGCGGGTGAACCCGCCGGTCTGGGCGACCGCGAGGAAGGACCTGAGCTGGACCGGATCGAACACACTTCCACTGTACTGTGGTTATCATATTTCGTGATTACAGTGAGTCCATTGAGCGGGATTCACAATCAGCGGGCCGGCGGCAAGGCTGGGGGTACCCGAAGCACCCCCGAATTCCACCCCGAACCCTGCCCGCGGAGAGTACCCATGCCCGGCCCGAAGCCGACCCGACGCCTGCCCGTGGATCCCTTCATCACCGCGTTGCTCTGCACGGTGGGCCTGGCCCTGCTGCTCCCCGCCAGAGGGGCGGCGGCACCGGCCGTCTCGGACGCGGCCGTCGTCGCGGTCGGGCTGCTCTTCTTCCTCTACGGGGCGCGGCTGTCGGCCCGCGAGGCACTGGACGGGCTACGGCAGTGGCGACTGCACGGACTGGTCCTCGCCGTCACCTTCGGACTCTTCCCGCTGCTCGGCGTGGCGAGCCGGGTGTTCGTCCCGACGCTGCTGCCCCAGCAGCTCTACCAGGGGATGCTCTTCCTCTGCCTGCTGCCGTCCACCGTGCAGTCCTCGATCGCCTTCACCTCGATCGCCCGCGGCAACACCGCGGCCGCGGTGTGCAGCGCGACCTTCTCCAGCCTGTTCGGCATCGTGGTCACCCCGCTGCTCGCCGCCCTGCTGCTCAGCACCCACGGCGGCGGGATCAGCGCGGGTTCGGTGCTGGGCATCGTCGAACAGCTGCTGCTCCCCTTCCTGGCGGGCCAGTTGCTGCGCCGCTGGATCATCGGCGTGCTGACCCGGCACCGCCGGATCCTCGGCCTGGTGGACCGCGGCTCGATCCTGCTGGTGGTCTACAGCGCCTTCAGCGAGGCCGTGGTGGGCGGTGTCTGGGGACAGGTGTCGCTGCCCCGGCTCGGGGTGCTCGCGCTGCTGGAGGCGGCGCTGCTGGCGGTGGTCCTGACCTCGACCACGCTGCTCGCCCGCCGGCTCGGCTTCGACCGGCGGGACCGGACGGCGATCGTCTTCTGCGGCTCCAAGAAGAGCCTGGCCGCCGGCGTCCCGATGGCCACCGTGCTCTTCCCCGGCCCGTCCCTTGGCCTGATCGTGCTGCCGCTGATGCTCTTCCACCAACTGCAGCTGATGGTCTGCGCCGTGCTGGCCCGCCGCTGGGGTGCCGCCGCGGAGGCGGCGGAGGAGCCCGGACCGGCCCTGGTCGCGGCCGACCGGAGCCTCGAACCGGCCTCCGACTGACGGGAGTTCGGACCTCGCAGGTCGCCGACTCGTGCACCGGCCGCCGGATGGCCCAGAATATGCGTCGAGCATGGTGTCAAGCGGACTTCCGGACGTTTGACACTCTGCTTGATTGTCGCGGGCCCGGGGCAGGACCGAGACTCTAGAGGCACTGCTGATCAAGCACCGGGCGGTCCTTCGCCGGTGCCGGCGTGCACACACCGCCGTCCTGCCCCAGCGGCCGAGCCCCGCTCGCCCGACCTCGGCAACCGAGGTCGGGCGAGCCGACGTTACAGAGGTGACCATTGACGACGATACGCGTGGATCAGTCGGTACGGCGCTGGTCGGCGCCCCGGCGAGTGCGGCTGCTGCCCCTGGTCGCCCTCATCTTCTTCAGCGTCTCCGGCGGCGCCTACGGGATCGAGCAGCTCTTCTCCACCTCCGGTCCCGGCATGGCCGTGCTGCTGATCATCGTCACCCCGCTGATCTACAGCGTGCCGCACGCCCTGGTCTGCGCCGAACTCGGCACCACCATCCCGGTCGAGGGTGGCTACTACCACTGGGTCAAGAAGGGCCTGGGCAAGTTCTGGGGCTTCCAGCAGGGAATGCTGCAGTGGATCTGCAGCTTCGTCGACATGGCGCTCTATCCCGTGCTCTTCACCAGCTACCTGCAGAGCCTGGTGGGGGCGGTGGCGCCCGGCAAGCACGTCCTGTTCACGCTGGGACACCTGCAGTTCGACCTGAACTGGTTCATCTGTCTCGCGGTGATCGTGGTCTTCACGCTGCTGAACCTGCTCGGCGCGGGCTGGGTGGGCGAGTCCTCGGTGGTGTTCGCGCTGATCTGCCTGACCCCGATGGTGATCCTCAGCGCCGTCGGCATCGCGCACCTGATCGGCCACGGCATCAACCCGATCGGGTCGATGACCAGCGGTTCCGGCCAGTCGATGGCGAAGGCGTTCGGCTCCGGGCTGTTCATCGTGATGTGGAACTACTCCGGCTGGGACAGTGTCTCCAACGTGGCCGGGGAGATGGAGAATCCGCGCAAGCACCTGCCCCGGGCGCTCTCCATCGCGGTGGTACTGATCATGGTCGGCTACCTGCTGCCCGGCATCGGCTCGCTGTCCGTCGGCCCGGGCGGTGACCACGGCTGGAAGAACTGGCAGACCGGGTCGTTCTCCGACGTCGCCAAGGTGCTGGCCGGGCCGTGGCTCCAGGTGGCCGTCACGGTCGGCGGCATGTTCGCGGCGGTCGCGATGTTCTCGGCGCTGCTCGCCTCCAACACCCGACTGCCGTTCGTGCTGGCCCAGGACGGCTACTTCCCGCGCTGGGTGGCGAAGGAGACCAGGCGCTACCGGATGCCGATCGTCTCGATCATCGGCTCCTCGGTGATCTACGCGCTGTTCTGCCTGAGCAGCTTCACCAACCTGGTCATCTTCGACGTCTTCCTCACCAACCTCGGGATCCTGCTGGAGGTCGCCGCGCTGATCGCGCTGCGGATCAAGGAGCCCACGCTGCCGCGGCCGTACCGGATCCCGGGTGGCTGGTTCAGCATCGCCGGCATCGTGGCCTGCCTGCTGAGCATCTGCTCCTGGGCCGCCTGGCAGCAGTACACGCAGAACGGCACCAAGGCGGTCACCTACTGCCTGGTGATCGTCGGTGGCTCCTGCCTGCTCTACCTGCCGCTGGAGCTGTGGCGGGCCCGGAAGGCCCGGATCGATCCGGAGCTGGACCGCAGCCCGGGCAGCCCGGGGTACACGCGCTGGCTGGACGAGGCGCTCAACCCCGAGGTGGCCGGGCGCGGTTGAGTCCGCCGATCCGCCTCCGGGGCAGGGCCGCCAAACCAGCCCCGGAGGCAGGTCAGTCGTCCGCGCCCAGGGTGATCGTGTAGACCTTCCGGAGGGTCTCGTGCACCGTCCAGACCGTACGGTCGCCCGCGTGCAGGCGGGCCAGGTCCCCGGGGCCGACCTCCAGGGTGGGGCCGTCCGCGATCTCGACGGTGGCCCGGCCACTGAGCACCACGAACAGCTCGTCGGCCTCGGTGTCCGTCACCACGCCCGGCGTGATCTGCCAGACTCCGCGCAGCTGCCGGCCGTCCGCGGACTCCCAGAGCACCTTTCCGGTGACCCGGGGATCGCCGGAGACCACCTGCGACGGGTCCAGCGGTTCCGGGTCGAGGTCGAGGTCGGGCACGTGCAGCGCGTAACTGTTGGTCATGATCCGACGCTATCCACTCCCGCTCGGAGCCGGAGACGCCACAGTGTTTCGTTCCGGCCGGCTGGGCTGACAGGTCGTAAGCCCCGGCCGGGCTAGTCCACCGGGGCGAGCTCGGCCAGCGCGCCCAGGAACAGGTCCAGGGTGCTGGGGAAGGCGGAGACCGCCATGCTCCGCTGGAGGCCCCGCGCACAGGCCGCGATGTGCGGGAAGCGCTCGGCCGGAAGCCTGCCGTAGGTCGAGGCCCAGGCCTCGTCGTCGGCCCGCGCGGCCTCCGGCGGCAGGGTCTCGAAGCCCGCGTCCAGGGCTGCGAAGCCCAGCACCAGGTCGACGAAGCAGTGGTAGTGGTGGGCGGCCGCGTCGGGCTCGAACCCGGCCGAGCGCAGCGCCCCGAGGCCGAGCTCGACCGTCCGGATCTCGTGCGGACGCCGGGTCACCCGGGTGGCGGAGAGCACCGCGACGTGCGGGTGGGCGAGGCTGACCGCGTGCAGCCGCAGGCCCAGGTCGCGCAGGGTCAGCCGCCAGTCCGCGCTGGGCTCGAAGCCCGCCAGGCTGCGGCCGATCAGCTCGTCCGCGATGGCCAGCATCAGGTCGTCGGTGCTGCGGAAGTACCGGTAGATCGAGGACGGGTCGGCGCCGAGCGCGGCGCCGAGCCGGCGGACCGTCAGCGCCGCCGCGCCGTGCTGGCCCATCAGGCGGATCGCCGTCTCGACGATCAGCTGGTCGGAGAGGATCGTCCCCGCGCGGGTCGGCCGGCTGCGCCGCCGGTCCCGCGGTATCCGTGACTCCGCTCCCACGTCACCCTCCGGTCCGATTGTCCGAATTGCTCCAGTGGCGCGAGCTTATGACAACACCATTGACATTGTCCCGGTCTCGGATGTCTGATGGCGCTCATCGCAGCCGCACGTCCGCCGCCGGGCTCCGCCAACCCGGCCGTCCCCCGCCGCCGAGGGACCGTACGGACCGGGGTACCGACCGCCTCCCCCACGGTGTGCCACTTCGCCCGCCGACCCGCGCGGCTCCACCCCCTCCGCCGCGACACCCCCATCCCCCGTGCCCTCCTGTGCACAGAAGGAAGCCACCCATGGATCCCGCCCGCTCCCTGCAGGACGCCAAGCCCACCCCGTTCTGGCTGGACGACCCCGCGCGGCCGGAGCCGCAGTCCGCGCTGGTCGGGGACGTCCGCTGCGACCTGCTGGTGGTCGGCGGCGGCTACAGCGGCCTGTGGACCGCGCTGATCGCCAAGGAACGCGACCCCGCGCTCGACGTGGTGCTGATCGAGGGGCACGAGGTCGGCTGGGCGGCCTCCGGACGCAACGGCGGCTTCTGCGCGGCCAGCCTGACCCACGGCCTCGGCAACGGGCAGCAGCGCTGGCCCGGCGAGCTGGACCGGCTGGAACGGCTCGGCGCCCGGAACCTGCAGTCGATCGAGGACAGCGTCAAGCGCTACGGCATCGACTGCGACTGGGAGCGCACCGGCGAGATCGACGTCGCGACCGAGCCGTACCAGGTCGAGGAGCTGCGGGAGGTCGCCGAGCTCGCGGCCCGGTTCGGCGGCGACTACGCCGTGCTGGACACCGACCAGATCCGCGCCGAGGTCAACTCCCCCACCTTCCTCGGCGGGCTCTGGGACAAGGACGGCGTCGCCATGGTCAACCCGGCCAAGCTCGCCTGGGGGCTCAAGCAGGCCTGCCTGGACCAGGGCGTGCGGATCTTCGAGCACACCCGGGCCACCGCGCTCGCCGAGAGCGGCCCCGGGATGGCCGTCCGCACGCCGTACGGCCGGATCCTCGCGCGCCGGGTGGCGCTCGGCACCAACGCCTTCCCGGCACTGGTCCGGCGGGCCCGGCTGTACACCGTGCCGGTGTACGACTACGCGCTGATGACCGAGCCGCTCGACGCCGAGCAGCTCGCCTCGATCGGCTGGCGGAACCGGCAGGGGCTGGGCGACAGCGCCAACCAGTTCCACTACTTCCGGTTGTCGGCGGACAACCGGATCCTCTGGGGTGGCTACGACGCCGTCTACCACTACGGTGGCCGGGTGCGCGCCGAGCACGACCAGCGGCCGCAGACCTACCGGACGCTGGCCACCCACTTCTTCCGGACCTTCCCGCAGCTGGCGGGCCTGCGCTTCACCCACGCCTGGGGTGGTGCGATCGACACCTGCACCCGGTTCTCCGCCTTCTTCGACACCGCGCACCGGGGCCGGGTCGCCTACGCGGCCGGCTACACCGGGCTCGGGGTGGGGGCCACCCGGTTCGGCGCCGAGGTGATGCTCGACCTGCTGGCCGGGCGGCGGACCGAGCGGACAACGTTGGAGATGGTGCGCCGCAAGCCGCTGCCGTTCCCACCGGAGCCGGTGCGCTGGGCCGGGATCGAGCTGACCCGCTGGTCGCTCGACCGGGCCGACCGCAACGACGGGCGGCGCAACCTGTGGCTGCGGACGATGGACCGGCTGGGTCTCGGCTTCGACAGCTGAAGCGGGTGGGTGGCGCCCGGGGAACGAAAGGGCACCCCCCCCCCCCCGGCTTGCCGCGACAACCCCCTAAGCCGAAACCCCCCCCCCACCCCCCCTCCCCGCCCCCCCCCCCCTCC
>NZ_JBVHLF010000034.1:5454-8968 GCF_055559155.1 Kitasatospora sp. NPDC024654 | reverse complement strand
TTTCGCTCGACGGGGCCGGCAGCAGAGGTGGGCGGCGCACTGTTTGGTTGGGGAGGGTGAACTGGTTGGTTCTGGGCTTCGACGGTTGAGTTGGGGGGGTGCCGCTGGGAAACCGAGCGCCACCCACCGTCTCACGGCTTGACCGCGACGCCCGCGTAGGCCGAGACCTCCCGCCAGCCCTCCGGCAGCGCCTCACCCTCGGTCCGCCACAGCGGCAACTGCACCAGGCCGGGCTCCAGCAGCTCGAAGTCACCGAAGAACCCGGCCACCGCGGCCCGGTCGCGCAGCACCGCGGGCGCGCTCGCCGTGCTGTAGACCCTGGTCATGGCCTCCACCACGGCCGGGGTCAGGAAGTCCTGGCTGCCGTGCGAGAGGATCAGCAGGCTGCCGGGCGCGAGCGCCTCCCGCAGCCGGGCGACCACCTCGGCGGCGCCCTCCTCGTCGCGGATGAAGTGCAGCACGGCGACCAGCATCAGCGCCACCGGCTGGGACAGGTCGATCGCCTGCCGCAGCCCCGGGTCGTCGAGGATGGCGGCCGGGTCCCGCAGGTCGGCCTGGATCACCGTGGTGTAGCCGACCGGGTGGTTGGCCAGCAGCGCCCGGGCGTGGGTGAGCACGATCGGGTCGTTGTCCACGTACACCACCCGGGCGTCCGGCGCGACCCGCTGGGCGACCTCGCTGGTGCTGCCCACCGCCGGGATGCCGGTACCGATGTCCAGGAACTGCCGGACACCGCGCTCGGCCGCGTAGGCCACCGCGCGGCCGAGGAACTCCCGGTTGATCCGCGCGCCGAGGCGGGCGTGCGGGACCGCGGCGATGATCCTCTCGGCGGCCTCCCGATCCGCCGCGAAGTTGTCCTTGCCGCCGAGGTAGTAGTCGTACATCCGGGCCGGGTGCGGGACATCGACGGCCAGTTCGCTCGGCGGTTGCCAGTCGTCTGTCCGGGCCCACTGCCAGTCGCCCTTGAGCGTCTCGCCCAGCGCCGCGTCGTCCTGCATGCGGGTCCCCCTTCGGAGTCTGATGCCGTTTCACCGGCGATCGTAGCGGAGCGGGTGCCACCGGTCAGGGCGGTCCATCAGGTTACGGTTGGCCTCCTGCGAGCAGCGACCCCGCCCCGGCCCATCAGGAAGGCAACACACCATGAGCAGCACGTACCCCTCGGCGTCCGGGACACCCTCGGTCGATCACCGCGCGGCCGTCGCGACCGAGACCGCCCGGCTCGCCGCGCTGGCCGAGTCCACCGACCTCACCACCCCGATCCCCAGCTGCCCGGACTGGACGCTCGCCGACCTGGTCGTGCACACCGGCAGCGTGCAGCGCTGGTTCTCGGTGCTGCTGCGTCAGCGCGTCCAGGAGCGCCCGACCAGCCGCGAGGTGGACCTGAAGCTCCCGGCCGAGCCGGCCGGCTACCCCGACTGGCTGCGGACCGCCGCGGCCGAGGCCGCCGAGGCGTTCGCCTCCGTCGACCCGGACGCCCCGATGTGGGCCTGGGGCGCCGACCAGCACGCCCGGTTCTGGGTGCGCCGGATGCTGTGCGAGACCCTGGTGCACCGCGCCGACGCTGAACTCGCCCTGGGCCGGCGGCCGGAGATCGACCCGGCCCTCGCCCGGGACGGCGTGGACGAGTTCCTGGTCAACCTGCCGTTCGCCGCCTTCTTCGCCCCCGGCACGGCGAAGCTGCGCGGCACCGACCGGACCATCCGCTTCAGCCGCACGGACGGCGAGGGCGACTGGCTGGTCCGGCTGGGCCCGGACGGCTTCGGACTCGACCCGAAGGGCGGGCCCGCAGACGCGACCGTCCGGGGCACCGCCGCCGACCTGCTGCTGCTCCTGTACGGGCGGCTGGACCGGACCTCGGAGCACTTCGAACTCCTCGGTGACGAGGATCTGTTGGCGCTCTGGTTCGCCAACTCGAAGTTCTGATCCGCTGATTCGGCCGGCAGCGGCCGGCTCACCGGCAGGTGTAGGTGAGCGAGGCCGTCGCCGACCGCTGGGTCGGCGCGAGAATCTCCAGGGTCGCGGTGGCCGGCAGCGTCCCCCTGCCGTCGAAGGTCCAGCGGAGCACCACATCGGTGTCGTGACTCCCTTGCGGGACCGGCTGGTCGAGGTCGGCGGAGACGGTGCCGTCGCTCCGGCGCCAGCGGTAGACGACCGTCCCCGCGCGACCGTCGGTGTGGAGCGTGCCGGTGATCACCGCGGTGCCGTCGCAGCCCGGCCCGGCGGGATCGGTGCGCACCGAGGCGCCGGTGACGGCGAGCGGCGGGGCGTCGTGCTGCCAGGCCAGGTAGCCGGCCAGTCCGAGCGGCAGCACCAGGAGCGGCAACCACCTGAAGCGTCGGGCTCGCCGGCCGGGACCCACCGCCGCCGCCTCCGACGGCACCCCGGGCTTGGCCGTCCCGTGCCAGACCGCCGCCGCGGCCACCGGGACGGCAGCGACGACCGCCGGGACGCCCGGGCCGAACCGCCGCAACTCCCCCTCGGCGAGCCCGGCCATGACCGGGGTCGGCCAGGCCTCGTCGTCGAGCAGCGTGGCCCTGGTGGTCTCGGGGCCGGCCGGGGTCCCCCACACCTCGTCGTCGAGAAGCGTCGCGCTGTCGGACTCCAACCGATGCGCCATGCTGGGTGGTTCGACATCCCGCGCGGTTGCCTGCCGGGGCACCAGCCCTCGGGCCGACACGACAGCGGTGCTCTCCGCCGGTTCCTGGAGTGGCGACTCCTGTGGTGACGTCATGTTCTCTCTTTGGTTCAGCGGGGCGGGTTGCACAGGTAGGAGGGGATCTGCTGGTACGAGCCCTGGCCGGCGTCGGCGGTCGGGCTGGTCGCGACCGCTACGCCCCAGAAGGGAGCGTCGTCCCCGTACCCGAAGAAGTGCGTGAAGCGGCTGGTCAACTGCGTCTGGCCGGCGGGCAGGTTGACGACCTGGGTGCCCACCACGTCGGCCCGGCCGCCGCGCCCGCCGTCGACCCAGCTGAGCGCGAGCGCCGTGCCCGCACCGCCGTCCGTACGGACCGTCACCGACACCGTGGCGCCGTACGGCCCGGCGCACCCGTAGCCGTCGATGCTCACCGAGAGCACGTGCCCGGCGGCCGACGACGGGGACGCGGCCGGGGACGACGGCGCGACCGGTGGCGGGCTGGCGGGAGGGGCGGACGCGCTGGGCGCCGGGGCGGTGCCGGTCGGTCCGGCGTCGACCGTCGCCACCGGCGAACTGGCCGCTGGCTGCGGCGACCTGGTGACCACCGCGGTGGCCGAGCGAGCGGCCGTCGCGGTCGGCGAGACGGCCGCCGTCGCGCTCGGTGCGGCACTCGCGGACGCCGACACCGACGCGGAGGCCGAGGGCGACGCCGAGGGCGACGCCGTCCCCGGATCCGTCGACGGCGCGAGCAGCGTGGTCACCTGCGCGGGGGGGGGGAGGGGGGGGGGGAACGCCGGCCCCCCCAGGGCCCCCCCGGCAGCCGGGATTGAAGGCCCGCCGCCCCACCCCCACCCCCCCCACCCTCCGGTGGCCACCCCG
>NZ_JBVHLF010000034.1:0-5444 GCF_055559155.1 Kitasatospora sp. NPDC024654 | reverse complement strand
GTGGTTGCTGCTGTCCTCTGCTTGCCCTTTCGCCGCCTACGCGCAGCGCTTCCCCCCCCCCCGCCCCCCCCCCCCCCCCCCCCCCCCCCCCCCCCCCCCCCGCCGTCCGCGACCGCGATGGTGGCCGACGTCCCGGCCAGCACACCCACCGCCACCGTGCCGGTCAGCACCCTGGCCCGCCGCCCCAGCCGCGGCCGCCGCCGGACCGCGCCGACCGCGCCCGACGGCGCCACCGTCGTCCCGGCGAGCGTGGTGGTCGCCAGCGAGGTGCTGCCCGCCGCGGCACCGCCCGCCGACGGCAGCAGCAACGGCAGCAGCGCCACCACCGCCGCGAGCGCCCGCCGCCCGCGCTCCTCCCAGTCCGCGCCGTAGGCCGCGCCGGCCACCCGCTCCAGCTCCTCCACCAGCGCCGCCGCGCTCTGCGGCCGGTCCGCCGGCGACTTGGCCAGTCCGCTGCGGATCAGCGAGCGCACCGCCTCCGGGGCCAGCTCGGCGGGGATCGGCGCCTCGGTGTGCTGCACGGCCAGCTCGGCGAGGGTGTCCCCGGAGTAGGGCTTGGCCCCGGTCAGGCACTCGAAGAAGGTCGCCGTCGCCGCGTACACGTCGGCGGACGGCGAGGCCGGGGCGCCGGTCCACTGCTCGGGTGCCATGTAGACGGGGGTACCGGCGATCCCCGGGGTGTCGCCGCTGCGCACCGCGATGCCGAAGTCGACCAGCTTGGAGCTGCCGTCCGCCGCGATCAGCACGTTGCCCGGCTTGTAGTCGCGGTGCACCACCCCGGCGGCGTGCGCGGCGGCCAGCCCGAGCAGCGAGCCCTTGAGCACCGCCAGCGCCGCCTCGGGGCCGGTGGCGCCCTCCTGGCGCAGCAGGGTGCGCAGCGCGATGCCGTCCACCAGCTCCATCACGATGGCCGCGCCGTTCGCGCTCTCGACGTACTCGTACAGTTCGGCGACGTACGGGGAGCGGAGGTCGCCGAGGAGGGTGGCCTCGGTCCGGAAGGCGGTGGTGTCGCCGACCGCGTCGCTCAGGTACTTGACCGCCACCGGGGTGCCGGTGGTGTCGTGCCGGGCCAGCAGCACCCGCCCGCTCGCGCCCGAGCCGAGTTCTCGCTCGTGGGTGTAGCCGGGCAGCGTCCACGGGCCGCCGGCGGTGGCCGGGGTGCCCTCGGTCGGGCCGTTGCCGTTCATCGCGCGTCTTTCTCGAGGAGGGTGCACCGCCGGTCGGCGGCCGGGAGGATCGGCTCCCGTGGCTGCCGCAGCACCTGCGGCGCTGGCTTCGACGCGCACGCCAGGTCCCGAGGTTGCGGCGTGCGCGGGATCGAAGGTCACGATTCGGGTGATTCGTACACTTCCTCAGCTTCCCGTGGGAACCGCCCGGTTCAATGATCCCCCAGCCGCCCTCGTGCGCCTGCTGTGCGCCCCTGCTCCCGTGGAAGGCTGCCCGGACGGTTGTTGCTCCTGACGACCGGTCACCGTCGCCGCGTTATGGAGTCGCCATGTCCGCTGCCGACCAGCCCGCCCACGACCACACCCGCACCCACAGCGATCCCACGCTGTACCGGACACCCGCGGAGGCCGTCGCCGCGCCGCCGGAGAAGCTCGCCTACGTGGCCGGCTTCGACCGTTCCGCCCGCCGGTCGGACGCCCTGATCACGGTCGGCACCGACCCCACCTCGCCCGGCTACGGCCGGGTCCTGAACTTCACCGAACTCCCCACCCTGGGTGACGAGTTGCACCACTTCGGCTGGAACGCCTGCTCCAGCGCGCTGGCTCACGCCTGCCACCAGGACCCCGAGCGTCGCTACCTGCTGCTGCCCGGCCTGCGCTCCTCACGGCTGCACGTGCTGGACACCCGGCCCGACCCGGTCCGGCCGCGGTTGGTGAAGGTGGTGAGCGCCGAGGAACTGGCCGCCAGGGCCGGCTACTCGCGCCCGCACACCCTGCACTGCGGCCCGGACGGTGTCTTCCTCTCCTGCCTCGGCGGCGCGGACGGCGCGGACGGGCCCGGCGGGGTGGCGCTGCTCGACCACGACACCTTCGAGGTGCTGCGGGCCTGGGAGACCGACCGGGGGCCGCAGCACCTCGCCTACGACGTGTGGTGGCACCTCGGCGCCAACGTCGGGATCACCAGCGAGTGGGGCACCCCGGCGATGGTCGAGGAGGGCGTCGTGCCGGATCTGCTGCTGGGCCGTGCGTACGGGCACGCCCTGCACTTCTGGGAGTTGGACTCCGGGCGGCACCTGCAGCGGCTGGACCTCGGCGACGAGCACCAGATGGTGCTGGAACTGCGGCCCGCGCACGACCCGGAGCAGCAGTGGGGGTTCGTCGGGGTGGTGACGAGCGTGCTGGACCTCTCCGCCTCGGTCTGGCTCTGGTACCGCGAGGGCTCGGCCTTCGCCGCGCGCAAGGTGATCGAGATCCCGGCCGAGCCCGCCAAGACCGACGAGCTGCCACCCGCGCTGCAACCCTTCGGCGCGGTACCGCCGTTGATCACCGACATCAACCTCTCGGTCGACGACCGCTGGCTGTACGTCTCGGCCTGGGGCACCGGCGAGCTGTTCCAGTACGACGTCTCCGACCCGTTCCACCCACGGCGGACCGGCTCGGTGCGGCTGGGCGGCATCACCGAACGGGCCCCGCACCCGGGCGCGCCCGGCGTCCCGCTGACCGGCGGCCCGCAGATGGTCGAGCTCAGCCGGGACGGGCGGCGGCTGTACCTGACCAACTCGCTCTACGGTTCCTGGGACGACCAGTTCTACCCCGACGGCATCGAGCCCTGGATGATCAAGCTCGACGCCGACACCACCGCCGGCGGGCTCACCGTCGACCCGCGGTTCTTCCCGCACGGCGAGGAGTTCCGGGGGCTGCGGGTGCACCAGACCCACCTCTCCGGCGGCGACGCCTCCTCCGACTCGTACTGCTTCCGCTGACCCACGGCCGGTCGGTCTTATACGCCGACCGGGCGGGCGACACGCCGTCGGACGGCCGCGGTCCACGCGAACGGTCGACCCGGCGGCGCCGCCTCCCGGCCGCGGACCACCCGCCGGACGAGCCTGGGTCGGCAGCGGTCCGCGCCGGTCGGCCGCGTCCGGAGGGCAGCGTGGGCCAGTGGAGACGGTTCCCCCGGCGCGGGTCGACGGCGGCCGACACACCGGCCGCCGGAGCGCTGGCCGACAGCGCGGCCGGGCTGATCACCGCGCTCTTCAGCGTGCCGGAGGGCATGGCGTACGCGGCGATCGCCGGCTTCTCCCCGGCCTCCGGCCTCTACACCGGGGTCCTGCCGGCGATCACCGGCTCGCTGCTCTGCCGCACCCCGCTCATGATCACCACGCTGACCAGCGCCATCGCGCTGACCTCGCGGACCGCGCTGCAGCACGCCCGGCTGGACCCCGCGAACCCGGCGGACGTCGCCGCGCTGACCCTGACCGTCGCGCTGGCGATGGCCGCCTTCGCGCTGCTGCGGATGGGCGCGCTACTGCGGATGGTCTCGGCGGGCGCGATGACCGGCTTCTCGATCGGCATCGCCGTGCAGATCATCGCGAGTGCCCTGGACGAGGCGACCGGCTACCAGCCGCACCAGCACAACCGGCTGCTCCGGGTGCTGGCCTGGGCGGCGCACCCGGCCGGCTGGTCGGCGGGCGCCACGGCGGTCGCGGCGGCCACCGTGCTGGCCTGGGCGCTGGCGCACGGCTGGCGGCGGTCCCGGGCGCTGGCGGTGCTGATCGCCCTGCTGACGGCGACCGTCGCGACCCGGGTGGCGGGCGTCCCGGTGCCGGTGACCGCCTCGCTCGGGACGATCCCCGGCGGGCTGCCCGCGCTGTCCGTGCCCGCCTGGCACGCGCTGCCGCGGCTGCTGGCGGGCGGCTGCTCGGTGGCGATGGTCGCGCTGGCCCAGGCCGCGGGGATCAGCCCCACCGCCGATCCACGCCGGACCGGCGCGGCGGCCGACACGCTCGCCCAGGCCGCCGCCAACCTGGTCGGCGCCTTCTGCCACGCGCTGCCCGCCGGCGGCTCGCTCTCCCGGACCGCCGTCTCCGCGGCCGCCGGGGCCCGCACCCGCTGGGCTGGGGTGGCCTCCGGCGCGGTGCTGGCCCTGGTGCTCTGCACCGCCGGCCGGCTGGCCGGCCTGATCCCGCTCCCGGTGATCGGCGGCCTGCTGATCGTCATCGGGGTCAAGCTGATCGCCCACCGCGCCGGCGACGTCCGGGCCGCCTGCCGCGCCGGGCGACGGGAGGCCGGGCTGCTGGTGGTGACCTTCCTGACCACCACCGAGCTGCCGCTGCCCGAGTCACTGCTGCTCGGGTTCCTGCTCTCCACCGCCCCGGAGGCCGTCCGCGCGCTGCGCCGCCACGCACCGCGCCGGTACCGGGCCACCCCGGCCGGCTCCGGCGTCTCCCAGCGAGCGGGGTAATCTTGGGAACTCCGCGAGGCGAACCCACCGCCCCGCCCGGCCACAAAGGGATCCGGCCCATATGCTCCAACTGGCTTATATTCCCAGTCCCTCCCAGGGGGTCTGGCACCTGGGGCCGGTACCCATCCGCGCGTACGCGCTCTGCATCATCGCCGGGATCGCCGCCGCGGTCTGGCTGACCCGCAAGCGCTGGTCCGTGCTGGGCGGCAATCCGGACGACATCTCGGACATCGCGGTCTGGGCGGTCCCGTTCGGCATCGCGGGCGGCCGGCTCTACCACGTGATCACCGACCCGGAGCTCTACTTCAAGGCCGGCGAGCAGCCGATCAGGGCGCTCTACATCTGGGACGGCGGGCTCGGCATCTGGGGCGCGGTCGCGCTGGGCGCGGTGGGCGCCTGGATCGGCTGCCGCAGGCGGGGCATCAAGCTGGCCGCCTACGCCGACGCGCTCGCGCCGGGCCTGATCCTCGCGCAGGCGATCGGGCGCTGGGGCAACTACTTCAACCAGGAGCTGTACGGCGACCCGACCCACCTGCCGTGGGGCCTGCTGATCGACCCCGCGCACCGGCCGCCGAACACCCCCGACATCGCCACCTACCAGCCGACCTTCCTCTACGAGTCGCTCTGGGACCTCGGCGTGGTCTTCCTGCTGCTCTGGGCCGACCGCCGGTTCACCCTCCACTCGGGCCGGCTGTTCGCGCTGTACGTCGCCGCCTACACGGTCGGCCGCGGCTGGATCGAGGCGCTGCGCGACGACCACGCCAACCACATCCTGGGGCTGCGGCTGAACGACTGGACGTCGCTGATCGTCTTCCTCGGCGCGATGGTCTACCTGATCGCCACCCGGAAGCGGCCCGTCCCGGAGCCCTCGCTCGGCCACAACGCGGCTCCGGTCGCGCAGTAACCCCGCCCGCTCCCAGCAGCGGGGGGGGGGCGGGAGGGGGGGGGGGGGGGGGGGGGGGGGGGGGGGGGGGGTCGGGGGGGGGGGACGCAAAAACCACCGCCCGCCCACAACAACCCCACGCAGCCCCCCG
>NZ_JBVHLF010000033.1:62995-88245 GCF_055559155.1 Kitasatospora sp. NPDC024654 | reverse complement strand
CCCCCCCCCCCCCCCCCCCCCCCCCCCCCCCCCCCCCCCCCCCCCCCCCACCCCCCCCCCCCCCCCCCCCCCCCCCCCCCCCCCCCCCCCCCCCCGCGGCTGGGTCTGGCCGACGCGCTCGGCGAGGAGCCCGCCACCGCGGCCGAGCTGGCCCGGGCGCTGAACGCGGACCCGGACACCCTGCAGCGGCTGCTGCGCGCGCTGACCTGCTACGGCGTGTTCATCGAGCGGCCGGACGGCCGGTACGTGCACAGCGACACCTCACGGCTGCTGCGGGAGGACACCCCGCGCAGCCTCAAGGACATGGTGCTCTGGGGCACCGAGCCGTGGACCTGGGAGCTGTGGGGGCACCTCGACGAGGCGGTCCGCACCGGCAAGGCGGTCTTCCCCGAGCTGCACGGGATGGACTTCTTCGACCACCTACACGAGCACGCGCCGGAGTCGGCGGCGGTCTTCGACCGGGCGATGACCCAGTCGAGCCGGCTCTCCGCCCTCGCGCTGGCCGACCGGCTGGACCTGCGCGGGGTCGGCACGGTGGTGGACATCGCGGGCGGTCAGGGGCACGTCCTGGCCACTCTGCTGGAGCGCAACCCCGCGCTGCGCGGCACCCTGCTGGACCTGCCCGACGTGGTGGCCGGGGCCGACCCACGGCTGCGGCCGGGCGGCGCGCTCGCCGACCGCGCGACGCTCCTGGCCGGCGACTGCCGGCGGGAGATCCCGGTCGCGGCCGACGTGTACCTGCTGAAGAACATCCTGGAGTGGGACGACGAGAGCACCGTCCTGACCCTGCGCAACGTCGTGCGGGCGGCCGCGCCGGGCAGCCGGGTCATCGTGGTCGAGAACCTGGTGGACGGCAGCCCGGAGCTGAAGTTCACCACCGCGATGGATCTGTTGCTGCTGCTCAACGTCGGTGGCCGCAAGCACACAACGGCCGGGCTGCTCTCGCTGGTCGAGGCGGCCGGCTTGACCTCGGCCGAGGTCGAGCCGGTCAACTCCTACCTGCACCTGGTCGAGAGCGTGGTGCCGGCCAAGGGCGTCTGACCTACCGCCACCTGGTGCCGCTCTCCCCGGACTCCTCCGGGGAGAGCGGCACTTCGCCATCCTCGCCGGACAGCAGTTCGCCCCGCCGGTTCCCGGAACCGGCGGGGCGAAGGCAGACGAGAACCGGGCTACCGGGCCGCGGCGAGCCGTTTCACCGCCTGCTCCACCCGCTCGTCCGTCTCGGTGACGGCCACCCGGACGTGCCGCGCACCCGCCTCGCCGTAGAACTCACCGGGCGCCACCAGGATGCCGAGCTCGGCCAGAGCGCCCACGGTCGCCCAGCACGGCTCGTCCCGGGTGGCCCAGAGGAAGAGCGAGCCCGCCGAGTGGTCGATCCGGAAGCCGCTGTCCTCCAGTGCCTCCCGCAGAACCACCCGCCGCCGAGCGTAGTTCTCGCGCTGGCCCGCCAGGTGGGAGTCGTCGCCGAGCGCCGCCACCATCGCGGCCTGCACCGGAGTGGGCACGACGTGGCCGGCGTGCTTGCGCACCTCCAGCAGGGTGGCGATCACCGCCGGGTCCCCCGCTGCGAAGCCGGCCCGGTAGCCGGCCAGGTTCGAGCGCTTGGACAGCGAGTGCACGGCGAGGACGCCCTCGTGGCTGCTGCCGCTGACCTCGGGGTGCAGCACCGAGCGGGTCTCACCCTCCCAAACATGGTCCAGGTAGCACTCGTCGTTCACCACCAGGGTCCCGCGCTCCCGTGCCCAGGCGACGATCGAGCGCAGCTCGTCGGTGCCGAGCACCCGGCCCTCCGGGTTGGACGGGGAGTTCAACCAGAGCACCCGGGGGGCGGGGCCGTCGTAGGTCAGCGGCGAGGCCGTCCGAACCAGCCGGGCGCCGGCCAGCCGGGCGCTCACCTCGTAGGTCGGGAAGGCGAGTTCGGGAACGAGGACGATGTCGCCGGGGCCGAGGCCCAGCATGGCGGGCAGCCAGGCGATCAGCTCCTTGGTGCCGACCGCCGGGATCACCGCGTCCGGCTCGACGGTCACGCCCTCGCGGCGCAGCAGCCAGCCCGCGGCGGCCTCCCGGAGCGCGGGCGTGCCCTCGGTGGACGGATAGCCGGGTGCATCGGCCGCGGCGGCGAGGGCCGCGCGGACGACCGGCGGCGTGGGGTCGACCGGGTCGCCCAGCGCGAGGTTGACCAGCCCGTCGGGATGGGCGGCCGCGCGCTTGCGGTACGGGAACAGGACGTCCCAAGGGAACTTCGGCAGTCGCTCGATCACGCCCGCACCCCGTCCGCGACGTTGCGGGCCAGCGGCGCCGCCTGGCAGTCGGAGTCGATGCCCCAGGAGACGATCCGCTCCGGGGTGATCCGGATGAACTCGTCGTCGACATGCGGCAGGATCTCCTTGCCGCCGCCGGGCAGCGCCGTCGCGCGGCCCCGGATCTCGATGCCCCGGACGACCCAGCTCGCCGCGTCCACCACGTCGTCGACCACCAGGGCGACCTGCGGGTGCCCTTGGACGTGGCGGTACTTGAGGCTGCGGGCCATGCCGCGCCCGGTCACATCGATGGTGCCGAGCTCGGCGTTGTAGTGGAAACCCAGCGGGACGACGTGCGGCTGTCCGCGGCCGTCCACGGTGGCCAGGCGGGCGAGCGACTGCGCCTCCAGGTAGACGGCCTCGTTCGCGGTGAATGGCATGACTGGTCCTCTGTCTACGGGTCGGGGTCCCCGCTGACGCTAGGCAGCCCGCTTCGAGCCGGTTTGGTGCACGGGCGCGGCGCCAGCGGGCACCAAACCGGCTCGAAGCCCGGCTGAGACGGTGAGCCCGTCGTACCGGACCGAGACCGGAGGTCGCGTTGGACTGCGATGTGGTGGTGGCGGGAGCGGGCCCGACCGGCCTGATGCTCGCCTGTGAACTGGCACTGGGCGGGGCCCGCGTGGTGGTGGTGGAGCGCGGCAGGGAACCGGAGCAGCACTCCAAGGCCATGGGCATGCAGGGCCGCACTGTGGAGCTGCTCGAACTGCGCGGGCTGCTCGACCGCTTCCAGGAGGGAGCGGGCGTGCTCAAGGGCGGCAACTTCGCCAGCCTGGGCGTGCCGATGCGGTTCGAGGAGTTCGACACCCGCCATCCGTACGTGCTGCTGGTGCCGCAGCTGCGCACCGAGGAGTTGCTCGCCGAACGGGCCGGCGAGCTGGGCGTGCGGATCGTCCGAGGCGTGGCCGTCACCGGCTTCACCCAGGACGAGGAGGGGGTGACCGTCGAGACCGAGGCCGAACCGCTGCGGGCACGCTACCTGGTCGGCTGCGACGGCGGCGGCAGCGCCGTCCGCAAACACGCCGGGATCGGCTTCACCGGCCAGGACCCGCACATGTACGCGCTCATCGGGGACATGCGCTTCCGGGGCGAACTGCCGCGCGGTGAGGGGCTCGGGCCGATGCGCCCGGTGGGCCTGGTCAACCCGGAACGTCGGTCCTGGTTCGGCGCTTTCCAGCACCAGCCGGGCGTCTACCGGGCCACCGTCGCCTGGTTCGGCGAGCCCTTCGCGGACCGCAACGCGCCAGTCACCGAGGAGGAGATGCGCGCGGCGCTGGTCGAGCACACCGGCGGCGACCACGGGATGCACGACGTCACCTGGCTCTCCCGACTCACCGACGTCTCCCGGCTGGCCGAGTCCTACCGGCGTGGGCGAGTGCTGCTGGCCGGCGACGCGGCGCACATCCACCTGCCGGCCGGCGGTCAGGGGCTCAACCTCGGTATCCAGGACGCGGTCAACCTCGGCTGGAAACTGGCCGCGGTGGTACGCGGCTGGGGCACCGAGGAGCTGCTGGACAGCTACCAGAGCGAACGGCGCCCGGTCGCCGACGGCGTGGTGCGCAACACCCGCACCCAGGCCGTTCTGATCGACCCGGACCCGCGCTACGACGCGCTGCGCCAGACCTTCCGGGAACTGATGGCACTACCGGACACCAACCACCACATCGCCGGCATGCTCTCCGGCTTCGACGTCGCGTACGGGGCAGGCACGGGCGACCACCCGCTGACCGGCCGGCGGATGCCGGACGCCGAGCTGCTCACCGCCGACGGCCCCCGGCGAATCAGCGACTGCTTCACCCGCGCCCGCGGCCTGTTGCTGCTCCCCGAGCCTGCCCCGCCCGTCTCACCGCTGGTCGCCTGGGCGGACCGGGTGGACACCTTGGCTGCCGAGGCCGCCGGGGTGGAGCCGGGCACCGCCGTCCTGATCCGCCCGGACGGCTACGTGGCGTGGGCCGGTCACCCGGCCCGCCAGGAGGAGCTGCACCGCGCCGCGACCGCCTGGTTCGGCGCCCCGGCCCGAGACGGACACACCTGAGGCGGCCACGTCCGAGACGCGCCGCCGCCGATCTGAAGACCACGCCCAACTCGCCAAGAGGGGAAGAGGAATGACCTCAGCCACCGGCAGCCCCGCTGCCCGCGCCCGCCGGATCGTCGCGCTCAACACCGCCTACTTTCAAGCGAAGGCGCTGCAGAGCGCGGTCGAGCTCGGCCTGTTCGAGCTGCTGGCCGACCGTGCCGCCGACGTCGACCAGATCCGGGCCGAACTGGGCGTCCAGCACAGGATGTTCAAGGACTTCCTGGACGCGCTGGCCGGCCTCGACCTGCTGGAGGTGCGGGACGGGAAGTACCGCGCCGCCGAGCTCGCCCGGGAGTTCCTGCTCCCGACCGGTCCGACCTACCTGGGCGGCACCGCCCGCCAGCACGCCCGGCTGCACTACCACGCCTGGGCCCAGCTGACCGAGGCGCTGCGCGACGGCAAGGCCAAGTCGGCCGTCGCCGCGCAGGGCACGCTGGCCTACCCCAAGCAGTACGAGGACCTCGACCGCGCCCGCCAGATCATGCTGCACATGGACGCGCACAACGGCTTCACCGCCGACGAGTTGGCCCGCGAGCTCGACTGGAGCCGGTACGCCTCCTTCGTGGACGTCGGTGGCGGGCGCGGCAACGTCGCCTCCCGGATCGCCACCGCCCACCCGCACCTTCGCGGCGCGGTCTTCGACCTGCCGGCACTGCGCCCGCTCTTCGACGAGCTGGTGGCGGCGGCCGGGACGGCCGAGCGGGTCGCCTTCCACGGCGGCGACTTCTTCGCCACCGATCTGCCGGAGGCCGACGTGCTGATCTTCGGCCACGTGCTGCCGGACTGGCCGGTCGCCGACCGCAAGGAACTGCTGCGGCGTGCCCACAAGGCGGTGCGCCCGGGCGGGGCGGTGGTGCTGTACGACGCGATGATCGACCCGGACGAGCGGGACCCCGAGGTCCTGCTGCAGCGGATCAACCACACCATGATCCGGGACGACAGCTCGGCCTACTCGCTCCAGCAGGCCCGCGACTACCTGGCGGAGGCCGGCTTCGCGGTCGACCGGGTGGTCGCCACCGACACCATCACCAGGGACCACCTCGCCATCGGCATCAAGTCCGCCTGACCGGACCGGATTCGGAAGGAGAACGGCGTGACTGAGCACTCGGCAGAGCGCGCGGGGCAGCCGTACGACGTCGTCATCATCGGGAGCGGCCTGTCGGGCACGATGCTCGGCTCGATCCTGGCCAAGCACGGGTTCCGGGTCATGCTGCTCGACGGTGCGCACCACCCCAGGTTCGCCGTCGGGGAGTCGACCATCGGGCAGACCCTGGTGGTGCTGCGGCTGATCTCGGACCGGTACGGCGTGCCGGAGATCGCCAACCTGGCGAGCTTCCAGGACGTGCTGGCCAACGTCAGCAGCTCGCACGGGCAGAAGAGCAACTTCGGCTTCATGTTCCACCAGGACAGCCAGGAGCCGGACCCGCACCAGACCAGCCAGTTCCGCATCCCCGCGATCGTGGGCAACGCGGCCCACTTCTTCCGGCAGGACACCGACGCGTACATGTTCCACGCCGCCGTGCGCTACGGCTGCGACGCGCGGCAGTACTACCGGGTGGAGCGCATCGACTTCGACGACGACGGGGTCACGGTGGCCGGCGCGGACGGCAGCCAGATCCGTGCCCGCTACCTGGTCGACGCCAGCGGCTTCCGCTCGCCGCTGGCCCGGACCTTGGGGCTGCGGGAGGAGCCCAGCCGGCTCAAGCACCACGCCCGGTCCATCTTCACCCACATGGTCGGGGTGGAGGCGATCGACGACCACGTGGACACTCCCGCCGAGCTGCGTCCGCCGGTGCCCTGGAACGACGGCACGATGCACCACATCTTCGAACGCGGCTGGATGTGGATCATCCCGTTCAACAACCACCCGGGGGCCACCAACCCGCTGTGCAGCGTGGGCATCCAGCTCGACCCTCGGACGTACCCGGCGCGGCCGGACCTCACCGCCGAGGAGGAGTTCTGGTCCCACGTGGACCGCTTCCCCGCGGTGCGAAGGCAGTTGAAGGGTGCCCGCAGTGTGCGCGAGTGGGTCCGGACGGACCGGATGCAGTACTCCTCGACCCGGACGGTCGGCGACCGGTGGTGCCTGATGTCGCACGCGGCCGGCTTCGTCGACCCGCTGTTCTCCCGCGGGCTGTCCAACACCTGCGAGATCATCAACGCGCTGTCCTGGCGGCTGATGGCGGCCCTGCGCGAGGACGACTTCTCGCCGGAGCGGTTCTCCTACGTGGAGAAGCTCGAACAGGGCCTGCTGGACTGGAACGACAAGCTGGTCAACAACTCCTTCGTCTCGTTCTCGCACTACCCGCTGTGGAACTCGGTGTTCCGGATCTGGGCCTCGGCCAGCGTGATCGGCGGCAAGCGCATCCTCAACGCGCTGACCAAGACCAAGGAGACCGGCGACGACTCCCACTGCCAGGCTCTGGACAACAACCCGTACCCGGGCCTGTGGTGCCCGCTGGACTTCTACAAGGAGGCCTTCGACGAGCTCACCGCGCTGTGCGAGGCGGTGGACGAGAAGCGGATGACGGCCGAGGCGGCTGCCACCGCGGCGGAGCGGCTGGTGCGGGAGTCGGACTGGATGCTGCCCGCGCTGGGCTTCAACGACCCCGGCACCCACCACATCAACCCGACGACGGAGAAGATGGTCCGGATCGCGGAGTGGGCCACCGACCACCCGCGCCCCGAGATCCGTGAACTGTTGGCCGCCAACGCCGAGGAGGTCAAGGCGGCGATGCGGAGGTCGTAACCGCCTACCAGCGGCGAGGGCCGCGCCCGAGGAACTGTTCCCCGGGCGCGGCCCTCGGTGTGCGGGCGGCCCTCGGTAGGGGCTGGAGGTGCGGCTCAGCCCTCGGCCGCCAGGGTCAGTGCGTCGACCTGCGGGTCCTCCTCGACCGGCCAGCGGGCGTAGGAGCGGCGCCAGTACATCAGCGGGCTGGGCACCTCGGGCCGGGTGCCGCCGGCCGCCACCGCGCCGATCACGACGGTGTGATCGCCGACGTCCACCGCGGCGGCAACCCGGCACTCGGCGTGCGCGACGACGTCCGTCGGCATCACCGGCAGACCGCCGTGGCGGCCTGGCTCCCAGGGGACGCCGCGGAAGCGGTCGTCCCGGGGCGAGGCGAACAGCGCGGAGGTGGACTCGCCACCGCCACGGAGCACGTTGACGACGAACTCGCCGCGCTCCAGCAGGGCCCGCAGCACCCGGCTCCCCCGCTGGATGCACACCAGCAGCAGCGGCGGGGTCTTGGAGACACTGCACGCCGCAGAGCAGGTCAGCCCGTACGGTTCCCCGTCCGGTCCGAGGGTGGTCACCACGGTGACGCCGGTGGGCAGCGCGCCCATGATCGACTGGAAGGTCGGGCCGTCGACCAGGTCGGCGGCCAGGTCCAGCGGCAGGGGTATCGGGGACATCGGTCCTCCACTCTCAGCACGTCAACTTCCTCTTCTCCCATGCTCGTCGGGCACCTTCGAGCGGCCGTCGCAGCAAAGACGCGTACCCCCGGCACGGGGGCAGGCCGGGGGTACGCGGGTCCAGGGATGCGGGTGTGCGCGCGGTCACTCCTCCTCGCGCAGCTCCCGCAGCAGGAAGGTGAGCAGGAAGCCGACTGCCAGGATCAGGCCTCCGACCAGGAACATGGTGCGGAACCCGGCCTCGAAGGCCTCCATGGCCGGCGCCGCCAGCGCGCCGCTGGCGTCCGGGTCGGAGAGAGCCCGGCGGACGGCCTCCTCGCCTGCCGACGCCCCGCCGAACCGGCCGGCCGCGACGCTGAACAGCACCGACATGAACACCGCGGCTCCCGTCGTGCCGCCGAGCTGCCGGAACAGGCCGGAGGCCGCGTTGGCCACGCCCAACTCGGACTTGGGCGCGGCACTCTGGATGGCCAGGGTGATGACGGTCTGGGAGAGGCCGATGCCGAGGCCCAGCCAGGCCGAGAGCAGCACCACCCCCCAGAGCGGGGTGTCCGAGCCGGTGGTGGCGAGCACCAGAAGCGCGCCGGCCATCGACCCGAGGCCGACGATCGCGGGTTTCTTGAACCGGTTCGTCTTCTTGATGATCTTCGCGCAGACCATCTGGGAGACGATCGCGCCGGTCATCAGCGGGATGATCACCAGGCCGGCCACGGTGGCGCTGCGGCCCTGCACCAACTGGAGGTAGAGCGGCAGGGTGGAGACCGTGCCGAAGATGCCGACACCGATGGTGAAGTTGACCGCGGTAGCCAGCGTGATCCCGCCCCGCTTGAACAGCCGCAGCGGCACCATCGCTTCCAGCCCCCGGGCCCGCTCGGCCAACACGAACAGCACCAGGCCGAGCAGCGCGACACCGTACAGGGTCAGCGAACGCGCCGAGCCCCAGCCCCAGTCAAGGCCCTCCTCGGCGACGATCAGCAGCGGCACCAGGCAGAGCGCCAGAGCGAGGGCACCCCGGTAGTCGATCGGGTGGTCCACCCGCTGGTGCGGCAGGTTGAGCGCCTTTCGCACGCTGAGCAGCGCCGCCAGCCCGAGCGGCACGTTGACCAGGAACGCCCAGCGCCAGCCGGCCACCCCGAGGATCTCCCCCGCGCTGGCGAACAGGCCGCCGGCCAGCGGGCCGAGCACACTGGCCGCGACCCAGGCCATCATCAGGTAGGAGAAGTACCGACCGCGCTCGCGCACCGGGGCGAGGTCGGCGATGACGGCCGTGGGCAGCGACATCAGGCCCGCGCCGCCGAAGCCCTGGACCACGCGGGCGACGGCCAGGGTCTCCATCGAGTTCGCCAGCACACAGGCGGCCGAACCGATGACGAAGACCACCACCGCCGCCAGGTAGAGCGGCTTGCGACCGTAGATGTCGGACAGCTTGCCGTAGAACGGCATCGCGATCGTGGAGCTGACCAGGTAGCCGGTGATGACCCAGGCCTGGGCGGTCTGCCCGTGCAGCTGGTCACCGATCGTGCGCAGCAAGGTGGAGACGATGGTCTGGTCGAGCGCGGCGAGCAGGACTGCCAGCAGCAGCCCGGAGAGAGCCGTGATGATCTGACGGTGGGTGAAGCCGACGGGGCCGCCGGCGGGGTCCGCGACGGCCTCGTCGGTCTGCGAGGCGGCGTTTGCCATTCCTGTGTTCTCCAAGCGGGTCCGATCAGCCGGGTGTCCCGGCCGACCGCGTCGGGTCGTACACCGCAGGAGCGGGTGCGACTCACCATTTCGACAAGATCTTGTCGAGTTGAGGATAGTGACCACCGAAGGCGAATGACAAGTTCTTGTCGAAATGTCGACGAGGCTGAGGTTAGGCTGCCCGCATGACCGACCTCTCCCCTGCGGCCGATACATTGAGTGACATCACCACCGAACTGTTCGCCGTCAACGGCGCCCTGCTCCGCGCGGGCGACGCGCTGTCCGCCCGATTCGGGCTCACCTCCGCACGGTGGCAGGTCCTCGGCCTGCTGCATGACGGCCCGCAGAGCGCCGCACACCTCGCGCGCGAGCGCGGGCTGCGACGGCAGGCCGTCCAGCAGACCGTGGTCAAGCTGGTCGAGGAGGGCCTGGTCAGCACCGGACCCAATCCGGCCGACCGGCGGGCCCCGCTGGTCAGCCTCACCGCCAGGGGCCGCGAGGCGCTCGCCCGGATCGAGCCGGCCGAGCGCCGCTGGCTGGAGCACCTCGCCGGCGATCTGAACCCAAACGACCTGAAGGCCACGCTGCGAGTGCTGCGTGACCTTCGGACAGTGCTGACCGACGAGTTGCCCCCGTCGTTGACCGGTGACGGGGACGCCACCTCGACGAACACGGTCACAGATCCAGTGTGACCTCGTACTCGGCGAGCCAGGAGTTGAGCCAGAGCACCAGCTCCAGGCTGCCCCGGTCGTAGGGCCGGCTCACCGCGCCGATCGGGCGGTCGGCCACGGACCGCGCCCGGTCGAGGTCCAGCAGCGGCAGCACCGGGGCGTCCGGGTCGCGCAGCAGCCGGGCGAGTCCGGCGCGCAGCACGCTCTCGTACCCCGGGTCCTGGGTGGCCGGGTACGGCGTCTTCACCCGCTCGACCACCGAGCGCGGCAGCAGGTCGGCAACGGCCGCGCGCAGCAGGCTCTTCTCCCGTCCGTCGAAGCTCTTCATCGTCCACGGCACGTTGAAGACGTACTCCACCAGCCGGTGGTCGCAGAACGGGACTCGCACCTCCAGTCCGACCGCCATGCTCATCCGATCCTTGCGGTCGAGCAGCGTCTGCACGAACCGGGTCAGGTTGAGGTAGCCGATCTCGCGCATCCGGCGCTCGGTGTCCGGCTCTCCCGGCAGCACCGGGACCTCGGTGAGCGCCTCGGCATACCGGGCGGCCCGGTAGCCGTCCAGGTCGAGCTTGTCCAGCAGGCCCTGCTGGAACAGCGACCGGCCGCCGAAGTAGCGCGCCGAACCGGAGGTGAGCCACGGGAAGGTGGCGGCCCGCAGGGCCAGCGGATTGCGGAACCACCGGTAGCCGCCGAACAGTTCGTCCGCGGCCTCGCCGGACAGCGCCACCGTCACCCGCTGCCGCACCGCACGGAAGAACAGGTACAGCGAGGGCCACATGTCGCCCCAGTACGCGGGCGGCAGGTCGGTGGCCCGCAGGACCGCGGCCCGCACCGCTGGGTCGGTCAGCTCCGGGCTGTCCAGCAGCACCTCGTGATGGTCCGTGCCCACGTGCCGGGCGAGGTCACGGACGAACGGAGCGTCAGACGTCTGCCGGACCGCGTCCGCGGCGAAGCCGTCCGCCGCCCCCCGGAAATCCACCGAGAAGGAGCGCACCGGCCCGGAGCGGGCGGCCAGCGCGGTCACCGCCGAGGAGTCCAGGCCACCGGAGAGCAGCGTGCCGAGCGGCACATCCGACACCAGCTGGCGCTCGACGGTGTCGGCGAGCAGCTCGCGGACGGTGGTGATGGTCGTCGGCAGGTCGTCGGTGTGCTCGCGGGCCTCCAGCCGCCAGTAGGTGTGTCGGCGCACCCCGCCGCGCCCGACCCGGACCAGCTGGCCGGGGCGGACCTCACGCAGCCCGGCGAAGACGGCCGCCTCCGGCGTCCTCACCATGTCCAGCACCTCGCACAGCCCCTCCGCACCAACCCGGCGCGGCAGGGAACGGTCGGCCAGAACGGCCTTGGGCTCCGACCCGAACCGCACGCCCGCACGGGTGGGGTGGTAGTAGAGCGGCTTGACGCCCATCCGGTCGCGGACCAGTAGCAGCTCCTCGGCCTGCTCGTCCCAGATGCCGAAGGCGTACATCCCGTTCAACCGCTCCATCAGCGCGGTGCCCCACTGGAGGTATCCGCGCAGGACCACCTCGGTGTCGCAGGCGGTCCGGAACTCGTGGCCGAGCGTGGTGAGTTCGGCGCGCAGTTCACGGAAGTTGTAGATCTCCCCGGCGAAGGTGATCGTCGCGCCGCGGCCCTGGTGGCTCGCGGTCATCGGTTGCCGTCCGTGCTCCGGGTCGATCACCGCCAGCCGCCGGTGGCCGAACGCCGCCCAGGAGCCGAACCAGAGCCCCTCGGCGTCCGGCCCGCGGCAGGCCATGGTGTCCGTCATCGCCTGGAGCAGTTCCCGGCGTTGCTCGGGCGGGGCGTCGAAGTCGACCGCCCCCACGATTCCGCACATGCTCAACCCGCCTGGATCAGGCGGAGGTTGACCGCGTCCAGGAGCATGCGCGGAGTGGTGGCCTTGGCCACTGTCTCGTCCGGCAGCGCGATCCCCCGCTCCCGTTCGATGGTGTTGACGGTGTTGAACAGGGCCAGCGAGTCGTAGCCCAGGTCCTCGAAGGGCACGTCCAGGATGTCGTCGAAGTCGACGCCCTCGTCGGCGCCCGCGGCCTCCCGGAGCACGGTGATCAGGTCGTCAAGGGTGAACTCTGCCATGGCGTTTCCTTATCTCGGTCGTGTGGTCACGTGTGTCTGACCCGTCAGCAACTCGTCAGCACCAGCGCGCTGTTGAACCCGCCGCGGCCGCGGGCGAGGACCAGCGCGCTGGTCAGCTGGGCCGGGCGCGGCCGGTCCCGCACGAGGTCGAGCTCCCCGTACGCGGGCCGCCCGATATGGACGGACGGCGGGATCACCGAGTCCCGGATGGCCAGCAGCGCGGCCGCCACGTCCAGCGGGGCGCCGCCGGCCAACAGCCGGCCGGTCATCGTCTTGGGCGCCGTCACCGGCACCCCGCGCGGCCCGAACACCGCACTCAGTACCTCGGCCTCCGCCCGGTCCTGCTCGGCCACACCGCTCGCGTCGGCGAAGACCACGTCGATGTCGGACGGGCCGAGCCCGGCGTCGGCGAGCGCGCCCTCGATCGCCCGGCGCAGCCCGGGCGGACGGCCGGATCCGGGGCGCGGGTCGAAGGTGGCCGAGTAGCCCGCGATCTCCCCGTAGTGACGGCGCTGCCCGCGTTCCGCCGCCCGGTCGGGCGCCTCCAGGACGAGCAGCGCGCCGCCCTCCCCCGGCACCCCGCCACTGGCGTCGGCGTCGAACGGCAGAAAGGCCCGGCGCGGATCCCGTTCCGGGCTCATGGTGCCGCTACGGGTGAGGCAGAGCCACGACCACGGACAGAGCGAGCCGTCCACCGCACCGGCCAGCATCAGCGCGGTGCCCTCCCGAACGTGCCGGCGTGCCTTGGCCAGCGCGTCCAGACCGCCCGCCTGCTCGGCGACCAGTGCCGAACCGGGGCCGCGCATGCCGTGCCGGATCGAGATCTGCCCGGTGTTGACCGGGTAGAACCAGGCGAAGGACTGGTACGCGCTGACGTACGCCGGCCCCTTGCTCCACAGTGCCTGCAGCTCCCGCTGGCCGAACTCGAAGCCACCCGCCGAGGCCGCCGTAACCACCCCGGCGGCGAAGTCCGGCATCGTCGCCGGGTCCGCCCCGGCGTCGGCCAGCGCCTCCTCCGCGGCCACCAGGGCCAGCCTGGTCATGTGGTCGGTCTGCGGCAGCAGTCGGCCCGGCAGATGGTCTTCCGGCGTGAAGTTCACCTCCCCGGCCACGTGCGCCCGGTACCCGTCGGAGTCGAAGCGGGTCAGCGGGCCCAGGCCCGAGCGGCCGGCCAGCGTGGCCTCCCAGTACTCCGCCACGCCCCAGCCGTTCGGAGCCACCAGCCCGATCCCGGTCACCACCACGCTGGTCATGCGCGGCCCCACTCGGGCTCGGCCAGCACGATCGCGCTCTGGAAACCGCCGAAGCCGCTGGCCACGCTGAGTACCGTGGGCACCGGCTGCTGCCGGGCCACCAGCGGCACGTAGTCCAGATCGCACTCGGGGTCGGGCGTGTGCAGGTTGGCCGTCGGCGGCACCACCGAGTGCTCGATCGCCAGCGCGCTGGCGGCGAACTCCAGCGCGCACACAGCGCCCAGCGAGTGCCCGATCATCGACTTGATCGAGCTGACCGGCACCCGGTAGGCGTGGTCGCCCAGACTCTTCTTGAACGCCGCGGTCTCGTGCCGGTCGTTCTGCTTGGTGGCCGAGCCGTGCGCGTTGACGTACGCGATGTCCTCCGGGTTCATCCGGCTCCGGTCGAGCGCGACCCGGATCGCCTCGGCCATCTCGTTCCCGTCCAGCCGCAGCCCGGTCATGCTGTAGGAGTTGCACCGCCCGGCGTAGCCGGTGACCTCGGCGTAGACGTGTGCGCCACGCCGGCGGGCGTGCTCCCGCTCCTCCAGGACGAACATCGCCGCGCCCTCGCCGAGGGCGAAGCCGTTGCGGGTCAGGTCGAACGGACGGGAGGCGCTCTCCGGCTCGTCGTTGCGCGGCGTGGTCGCCTTGATCGCGTCGAAGCAGGCCACCGTGATCGGGGAGATCGCGGCATCCGAGGCGCCTGCCAACATCACGTCGACCGCGCCGTCCAGGATCTGGTCACAGGCATGGGCGACCACGTCGATCCCGGAGGTGCACCCGGTCGAGACCACGCCCACCGGGCCCTCCGCCTCCACCAGCCAGGCCAGTTCGGTCGCCATCGAGGATGGCACGAAGTAGTCGTAGAGATACGGCACGCCGTGGGCGTCGTCCACCAGGCGGTTTCGGCCCTCGTCGCTCACTACCGCGAACTCGCGGTCCAGGCTGATCGTCATCCCACACGCCGTGCCGGCCATCACCCCGGTGCGGAGGGGGTCGTTGACACCCGACACCCCCGAGTCCTCCAGCGCCTCCCGCGCCGCGACCACTGCGAACTGAGTGGTGCGATCCCACTTCCTCAACTGACGCTGCGTCAGTCCACTTGCCACCGCGTTGAAGTCGCACTCGGCGGCGACCCGGGACCGGAACGGTGACGCGTCGAAGGTCGAAATCGTCCGGGTCGCGGTCCGGCCCGCGGTCAGCAGCTCCCAGAACGCCTTGGTGCCCACCTCGCCGGGAGCCACCACACCGATCCCGGTCACCACCACGCGCCGCCGCCCGTCGTCAGCTGACACCACTGCTCCCCCTGTCCGTCTCCGCCATGCCCGATGACCTCCTGTCCGTCGTGCACATCCGGCACTTGCGCCGGATCAGATCGTCCTGGCCGGGGTTCGTGGCGGCTTCGAGCCGCCGTCCACCACGCGCGGGGGAGGCGACACGAACCGGCGTTGAGGCGCACTGCATAGCGTCTGGCCGCATGGACATAGACACCGACATCTGCGTGGTCGGCGGAGGCCCGGCCGGACTGACCCTCGCCCTGCTGCTGGTCCGCTCCGGCGTCCGGGTCACCGTGCTGGAGCGCAGCCGCTCACTGGACCGGACGTACCGCGGCGAGATCCTCCAACCCGGCGGCCAGGCACTGCTGGACGAGCTGGGCGTGCTCGGCCCGGCCCGAGAGCGCGGCGCGGTCGCGCACCACCGGTTCCTGCTGGAGGAGCACGGGCGAATCCTGATCGACGGCGACTACCGGAGGCTGCCCGGGCCGTACAACTGTCTGCTGAGCCTGCCACAGCGGCACCTGCTGACCGAGTTGCTGACCGCTTGCGAACGCCACGACGGGTTCCGCCATCTGTCGGGCGTGAAGGCCACCGCGTTGGTGGAGGAGGGCGGCGCCGTCCGCGGGGTGGTCACGAGCGGGCCGGCCGGCACCGCCGCGCCTGTGGTGCGCGCACGGTGCGTGGTCGCGGCGGACGGCCGGTTCTCCAAGGTCCGCGCGCTCGCCGGGATCGGCTACCAGCGCCAGGAACTGTTCAGCCAGGACGTGCTGTGGTTCCGGCTCACCGCGCCACCCCAACCCACTGGGGCCCAACACCCCTACGATGTCCGGGTGTTCCGGGCCGGCGGCAACCCGGTGCTGAGCTACCGCTCGGTGCCCGACGCGCTCCAGCTCGGCTGGACGCTCCCGCACGGCGGCTTCCGCCCGCTGGCCGACCTCGGCATCGGCCACATCGTCGAGAAACTCTGCCGTGCCGCACCGGAGTACGCCGAGCGGATCCGGGCGGAGATCACCGGCTTCGGCGACCTGTCCCTGCTCGACGTCTTCTCCGGCAGCGCCGAGGAGTGGGTGCGCGACGGCCTGCTGCTGATCGGCGACAGCGCCCACACCCACAGTCCCATCGGCGCCCAGGGCATCAACCTGGCCATCCGGGACGCCGTGGCGGCCCACCCCATCCTGGTCGACGCGGTCCGCGGTGGCGACGCGAGCACGGCCCATCTGCGCAGGTACGCGGCGCAGCGTCGACCCGAGGCGGAGCGGATCACCCGGATCCAGCAGGTCCAGAGCCGGATGATGCTCTCCACTGGCCGGTTCTCCTCGACGCTCCGCCCGCGGGCGGCCGCTCTGATGTCCAGGACCCCGCTGTACGGCGCGATACTGCGGCGGCTCGCCTTCGGCACCGCCCCCGTCCGGCTGCGCACCGATCTCCTCGCCACGACCGAGCGATGACCAGCACCCCCTCCCCCCGATACCAGACTGGCCGACACGCGCTCCGGCGCGCCCAGCGAAAGAGCCGAGCGTCATGCCTGCACTGACCGAACTCCCCTACGAATCAAGAATGGCGATCGCGGCACCGAACGAGGCTGCGGCCACGGGCGGGGTGCTCGTCGCCCTCGCCGCCGTCCTCGGCACCGCCTTCGTCTGCGGACGCATCGCCGTTCGGCTGCGCCAGCCGGCCGTCATGGGAGAGATCGTCGGCGGAGTTGCGCTCGGCCCCAGCCTGCTCGGGCTGCTGCCGGGGCACCTGACGGCCGCCTTGTTCCCGCCCGAGGTCCAGCCGTACCTGCAACTGCTGTCCCAACTCGGTCTGGTCTTCTTCATGTTCACCGTCGGCTACCGGTTCGACCTGGGCCACCTGCGCGGGGCCGGGCACCGGGTGACGGCGGTGTCGCTCAGCTCGGTGGCGCTGCCGTTCGCGCTCGGCCTCGGCCTGGCGCTGCTGCTCTACCCCTGGTTCGACACCGCGCAGTTGACCACGGACAGCCGGCTGGGCCCGGCGCTGTTCCTGGGCGCGGCGATGTCGATCACGGCCTTCCCCGTCCTCGCCCGGATCATCGCCGAGCGGCGGATGCACCGCGACCCGCTCGGCAGCCTGTCGCTGGCCTGCGCCGCCTTGCAGGACTTCCTCGCCTGGTGCGCGCTGGCCGTGGTGATGGCCGTGGTTCAGGCCCGGAGCCCCTGGTCGATCGGGCTGCTGGCGCTGAACTCGGCCCTCGTCGTCCTGGTGCTCGCCGGTGTCGTCCGCCCCGGCCTCGGCTGGCTGCTCGCGCCGGAGCGCGGTCGGCCCCTTGACGGGCCGTGGATCCACGCCGCGCTCGTCACCGGCGCGCTGCTCGCCGCCTGGGTCACCGACCGGATCGGGCTGGACTCCATCTTCGGCGCGTTCATGTTCGGTGCGGCGGTGCCCCGCGACCGCATCGACGTGGTCGCGCCCGAGGTTCCGGATCGCATCGAACAGGCGGGGCTCCTGCTGCTGCCGGCCTTCTTCACGGTGACCGGTCTCGCCGTCGACCTCACCGGCCTCGGTTCGCGCGGCGTGGTCATCGTGGCCGCGGTGCTGGTGACGGCCTGCGCGGGCAAGTTCGTCGGCGCGGCCCTCGCCGCCCGGCTCGCCGGCTCGACCCGGCGCGAGGCGACCATCCTCGGCATACTGCTCAACGCGCGGGGTCTCACCGAGCTGGTCATCCTGAACGTGGGCCACCGCCTCGGCGTGATCGACACCCGGATGTTCAGCGCGATGGTGGTCATGGCCCTGGTCACCACGCTGATGACCGGACCGCTGCTCGAACGCGCCAGCGTCACCCTGGCCGAGGCGCCGCCCGCCCTCCCGGCCACGTCGGCCGCGTCGGGCACGGCATCGCGAACGCCCACCTGACGGGTCCGGCCGGCCGTGCCCCTGCCGAGAACCTCATCCAGGGCTTGTGACCTGCGTGTCCTCGTGAATCGCCACGGGTGTCGGATGAGCGTGTCAGGCTGATGGATCGTGCTGCTGAGACCGGCGTACCCGGGCGTGACCAACGTGTTCGCGGTGCCGCGTTTGCCGCCGATGAGCGACCGCGGCAAGGACGTGGAGATCCTGGCCCCGCGCCATCAGGTCGTTTTGCGAAGTTCAGCGCCGCCTTCGACGTCCCAATGGCCTAAGCCGGCCTAACGGTCGTCACCACCGGCATCCGGATGCCGCGGATGGACTCCCTCATGGAGCGCTGGATACAGACCTGTCGGCACGAACTCCTGGACCGCACCACCATCTGGAACCAGCACCACCCTCCTCCACGCGCTCAACGATTTCGAGACCCACGACAACGAGCACCGGCCACACCGAGCCCTCGGA
This sequence comes from Kitasatospora sp. NPDC024654, assembly GCF_055559155.1. NCBI lineage: Bacteria > Bacillati > Actinomycetota > Actinomycetes > Kitasatosporales > Streptomycetaceae > Kitasatospora > Kitasatospora sp. NPDC024654. The sequence goes on along the minus strand of NZ_JBVHLF010000033.1, from coordinate 70,173 downwards.
CAAGCCGCACCGCTCCACCCACTCCCCCGACCGATCGACGAACCAGCACGGATCAGACGCCTGGAGCTTCGCCGACGAGACCGACCCGGCGACGCACTCCACGAGCACGAAATGCCGCATGAGCTGCACGGATGATGTATCGGCATCCGCACCCACCGCCATCACCTCGCCGGTGCGCGTCTCCGCGTCCCCCTGCCCGGAGCCGTTCTCGATCGGCTCGACGATCAGGTGATCACGCTTCGGGTGGAACTCAGGCTTGACAGGTCCTTTCGGATCGGCGAGCGCGGCGCCCTGGGAACAGCCCCGCACGTCGGTTCTTCCGGGGTTCACGCATCCCGCAGGTCGGCCTCGGCGATCAGCGGCAGGGGGACGGAAATCCCCTGCTGCCGGCACCAGTTGAGGGTGAGGGCGAGCGGCACACCGCGCTCCGAGCGCAGCCGGGCCAGCTCGGCCGCCAGCTCGTCGGGCGTCGGGTGTCGGGCCAGGCAGCGCAGGAAGTGCCGATGGCCCGCCGCCACCGCGCGGTCGAAGGCGGCGGTCTCGCGCTCCACCAGGTAGCGGGCGGCCACCGAGAGGGCGGGGAAGCCGTGGGCACTGCCCGCCAGCGCCACCAGGTCGGCCATCCCGGCGGCGGGCGCGCCGGCCAGCACCACGGTGCCGGCCGCCCGGCGCAGCAGCCGCCGGGTGGTGTGAGCCGGACCGCGCGGGCCGGGGACGGAGCCCGTGGCCAGCAGCAGCGCCACCGCGCGGGTGTGGTCGACGACCAGGCGCAGGGCCTGCCCGGGCGCGGGCAGGGCGAGGAGTTCGGGCAGCCGGGCACCGACCGACTCCAGCAGGCCGCGCAAGGGCGGCAGGTCGAAGGGGTCACGCAGTCGGGCGGAGCCGCAGGAGACCGCGTCCTCGGCGGCCAGGAACTCGAAGACCGGCGGGCCGGCCGCCCGCGCCGGTCCGGTGAACCGGCCGTCGCCCAGGTGGAGGTACCGGCCGCAGAGGCAGCCGGGCGCGCAGGCCGCCGAGCAGGCCGGGCCGAGCTGGCAGTCCAGCGACAGCAGGACGCCGTGCGTCCCGCGCATCCGGCGGGGCGTGCCGGGCGGTACCTCGATCTCCAGGCCTTCCCCGGTCTGCGGGATGCCCAGGCGGGCCAGCGCGGCCCGGACCGGGTCGCCCGCCCGGGTCTGGTCCGCCAGCCGGCAGACCACCACGTCCGGGCCCAGGCCGCAGGCTCGCAGCGCCTCGAACATGTCGCCCAGGACGTCCTGGGGTGCGCGCGGGCCGACCCAGGCCGCGTTGACCGTCCGCCGGGCGGTCAGCGGCACGGCCTCGGGCAGCGCCCCCAACCGACCCGTGTGGACGCCCCACTGCAGCGCGACGGAACCGCCCTCGCGGCGCAGGGCTCCGGACAGCAGCCCGTCGTCGGTGTGCAGGCTGCGCGGGTGACGCCACCGGTACCCGGCGCTGGTCAGGGACTCGACGAACAGCTGAGCCGGCTCAGCCGTGTGCGCAATCATTCACATCACTCATGACTCGATTATTGACTGCCCAATACTCGAATCTTAACAGGACCCCTGTGACGAGTCACAGCTTTTCCGTGACGACCCAAATCGGACAGGCCGGGCACCATGGGACGAATCGCCCAGCTTGGAGATCATTGACAATCGGAGTCACAGTTGTCATTATTCCGAGTGAAGTTGCAGTCGAATGATTCTCAGATCCGCGATCGGGGCCCTTTTATGATTCAGAAGCTCATAACGACGTCCGTCTTTCTGCTCGTCGCCGCCGCGCTGACCCTGGCCCCCGTGCACAGCGGAACCGCACGGCTCGACAACGGCCGGGGCGCGCACACCGTGACCGCGTTCGCGTCGCCGCCGGTCCGAGACGTCCCGCTCTGTTGCTGACGGGCGGCCACGTCAGTACCGCGCACGGGTCGGGGGCCCCGATGCGCAGATGGGCGGCCCCGTCAGCAGGAGCCGCCCATCGCGTCCGACGTCACGCCGGTCAGGGTCAGGAGAGGCCGGGCACCGACTTCGCGACACCGCCGACCAGACTCCCGCGCCGACCCATGCAGCGCATGCCCTGGCGATACGCCCACACCGCGCGTTCCTCCTGGCCCGAGCGCTCCAGCACCTCTGCCAGCTCCGCCCAGGCGAAAGCCGCCTGGCGCCCCGCCTCGGAAGCCTCCAGGGTCAGTGCGCCGCGCTCGTAGGCGAGCCGGGCCGCCTCCTCGTCACCCTGCTCCAGGTGGGCGGCGGCCAGCACCAGCAGTGTCCGAGCCGTCTCCAGCCGGTGCTTGGGGCCCAGCAGGTCCAGCGCGCGGCGGGCGTGGCCGATCGCGGCCTCCGGGTGGCCCGAGAGCAGTTCGGCGCGGGCCATCGCCGTCTCGCAGTAGGCGATGTCGACGCTGCTGCCCTGGCTGGCCAGCACGTCGGCGCTCTGCTGCAGCAGCCCCTTCGCCGTGTCCACGTCCGGCGCGTCGGTCTGCAGCAGCACCGCCGCGTAGGCGTTGCGCAGCCGGGCCAGCGCCCGGTGGTTGTCGCCCTCGGAGTAGATCGCCAGCGCCCGCCGGATCAGCATCAGCGCGTCACCGGAACGGCCGTTGCTGTGCGCGGCCACGCTGGCGTTCCAGTAGACGGCGCCGAGCGCCCTCGGGTCGCTCACCTCCTTGGCCTGCTCGATGCCGACGGAGGCGAGGTAGGCCGCGCGGTGCAGGTCGCCGCGCTCGTAGTGCAGCCCGACCAGGGTGGAGACCAGCTCCATGCCGACCACGGTGGGCGCCAGATTGAGGTCCTGCACCTGGGCCAGCGTGGTCTCGGCCAGGTCGATGGCGTACGAGAGGTCGCCCAGTTCGCGGTAGCAGCGACAGAGCGCCACGACCACGGCGAGCTGGGAGCTGCGGCTGTTCGCCTGCCGGGCCGCCGTCCGCAGCGCCTCGTAGCGCACCACGGCCTCCTCGAGCTGGCCGCTGTGCTCCAGCGCCTTGGCCACGCCCAGTTCGGCGGCCTCCGCGATCTCCTGCTCCCCCGACGCGGCGGCCTTGCCCTGCAGTTCCTGGTACGCCCGCAGCGCGCCGGCGGCGTCGCCGGTGCGGAGCGTCATCTCCGCGTAATGCAGTTCCACTTCGAGGTCGCCGGTCTGGGCGCGCTCGACGAAACTCAGCAGATTCGCCGGATCGCAGGACAGCCGTTCGGCCAGCTGTTCCAGCACGGCGCTGGACGGATTGCGCTTGCCGGCTTCGAGCAGGGAGACGTAGCTGGACGACAGATCGCCTCCCGCCAGGTCTGCCTGCGACATCCCGGCCGCTCGGCGCAGTTGCCGGATACGGGACCCGAGGCCCTGAAGATCTACCATGACCACACCTCCTTGACTCTGCATGAAGACTAGCAGTTGACATCACCTGTCAAGGCAGGTTTCAGCCTACGGAGGGATGGTCCGGACCATCCTCATCCCGATCGGGTAGGGCGGCGGTGGGCGGCGGTCAGCCCTCCTTGACCGCGTGCAGCCGCAGATAGCCGAAGCGTCCGCTGCGCAAATTCCGGCCAGAGTCGCGACAGAGCCGCTGGTGGAAGAAGCGGCGGTAGACCCCCCGCTCCGGGCCCTCCGGCAGCCGCGACACCAGCTCGTCGGCGCGTTCGGGCAGACGGTCCAGGGCGCGGACGACGCCCTCGGTGATGTCGAGGTACGCGACCACCCGCAGGCCGGCCGCCGCCACCCGTGACAGCGGCCGGTCCACGGCCGGCCACTCGTCCGCGAGGAGCAGGTGCCCGCCGGGGCGCAGGACCCGGGCCACCTCACGGAGGAAGCGGTCGGCGTCCGCCAGGCAGTGCACCGTCTCGACGGTCAGGACGGCGTCGCAGCTCCGGTCGGGGAACGGCAGGCGCTCGGCGTCGGCGCACTGGAAGGCCAGGCCCGGCGCCCGGTGCACGCGCCGGCAGAACGCGGTGCCGGCACGCGCGTGGTCCAGGCCGAGGATCGAACGCGGCTGGTGCGTACGGGCGATGAGCGCCGTGCCGCCACCCCGGCCAGCGCCGACGTCGAGCACGTCGGCGCCCGCGAGGTCGATCTGACCAGCCGTCAACTCGTAGTGCCGGGCGGCGAACTGCCACACCGGGTCGCCGTACCCGGACGGCCGGTCGGGCGCGGGCGGGTCGTCGCAGTACCCGAGGTTCATGAAGGTGAACCAGTCGTCCGGGTAGAGCGCGGTCATCACCTCGTACTTCGCGCGGTAGAGCGCGGTGGCGTCCGGGGCGGCCCCGGCCAGCACCCGGGCGGCCACCGCGCGGCAGTCCCGTGGCGCCGGCCGGGGCGCGTGGGTGGCGTGGGCGCCGACGTGGTCGGCCGCCCGCCGCCACACGTCGGCCCGGTCGGTGGGGAACCAGGTGAGCGCGTCGAACAGGTGCAGAGTCTGCTGCGCGTCCAGTGGCGCGAAGGAGTCCCGGCCGAGGGACGCGGTCATCGGGGACCCTTCTCAGATCAGGAAGTCGTTGCCGGAGCGGCGCAGGCGGTAGGCCTGGATCCGCAGGCCCAGCACGGCGGCCAGCGCCCAGCCGAGTCCGACCAGGGCCTCCGTCGCCGCGAGCCGCAGCACCTGACCGGCGCCGGCACCGTGCTGGACGGCGCGCAGCGCGGCGATGCCGTGGGTGATCGGCAGCACCGCGCCCGCCAGGGCCCGCGGGCCGCCGGTGGGCAGGGCGGCCAGTACGCCGCTGAAGGCCAGCACCAGGTAGGAGCCGAAGTTGGTCAGGAACACGTCGGCACGGCGGCCCACCGCCACCACGGCGAGGGCCAGACCGAAGCCGCTGCTGGTGAGCGCCATCAGCAGGTAGAGCGGCAGGGTGGTGGGCAGGTCGGTCAGCGGCTCGGTGCGGCCGGTGAGCAGCGCGACGACGGGCACCGCGAGCAGGGCGGTGGTCAGCCCCTCGGCCGCGTAGACCACCCAGCGGGCGGCGACCAGGGCCGCCAGCGGGAGTTCGGTCATCCGCAGCCGGTACAGGGTGCCCTGGACCCGCTCGTTGATCAGCACGTCGGGTGCCTTGATCACGGTCGCCGACACGATGTTGAAGGCGGAGGCGCCCAGGCCCGCGGCGAGCGCGCCGTCCGCTCCCCCGACGGCGCGCCCCAGCATGGTGAGGAAGACGACCTGCAGCAGGGCGCGCGGCAGCACCGCGCCGAGCAGGATCCTGGACGGGTACTCGACCAGGTACTCACGGGCGCCGAGGCGGCCGGCTCTGGCCAGCGCGGGGAGGAGGTCAGAAGATCTCAAGGCTGCCCTCCTTGCGGGCACGGTGCAGGACACGGCCGAAGGCGATCCGGGCCGCGAGAGCGTAGAGCAGTCCGGTGACCGGCAGCGCGCACCAGGGCAGCAGTCCGGCCGGGCGGCCGGCCGCCGCGTCGGTGAGCAGTACGCTCAGCCAGTGCAGGCTCAGGCCGCCGGACACCGGACGAGCCCAACCCGGCAGCGCGGCGAGCGGGATGATCAGGCCGCCGACGATGAAGACGGGGTAGATCAGCGCCTCCGCCACCCGCAGGGCGGCCCGGGTCAGCAGGAAGAGGCAGGCGACCAGCAGGCCCAGTGGGAGGGTGGCCGCGAAGCCGAGCGCCAGCGCGGCGGCGAACTGCACGGGCCGGGCGACGGTCAGCGGGTGGCCGCTGAGCGCGGCGGAGAGGCTCACCGAGAGCATGATGACGGCGACCGACAGGGTGGCCGAGGCGACCGTCTTGCCGGTCAGCGTCGGGCCGAGACCGCCCGGTCGTGAGCAGATGGCGGGCAGTGTGCCGGCCCACAGCTCGCGGCGCAGCACCATGCCGGCGTGCCACAGGGTGGCTGTCCAGGCGGAGAGCACGGCGCTGCCGAGCACCACCGCGTCGGGGTCCAGCCCGCCCTGGTGGTTGGCGGCCAGCGTGATGGTGACGTAGGTGGCGGGCTGGATGGCCGCGCCGACCAGCACGCTGAGCCAGGAGATACCGCGGAACTGGAGGCGGAAGGCAGCCGCGGCCACCCGCCACCAGGGCGCGGGCGCGAGGTGGTTCACGCGGCGCTCTTCACGTCGTCGGCGAGTTCCTTGAAGACCTGCTGCAGGCCGGAAGGCGCGACCCGGACGTCGGTGAGCTGCTGGTCCGGCCAGAGGTCGGCGAGGTGGCGCAGCGACTCGGGGGTCCAGGCGCGCACGTGCAGCTCCAACGACCAGCTGGTGGCGTGCTGTTGGAGCGCACCGACGGAGGCGAGGCCGTCCAGCGCGGCCGGCGGGTGCGGTGGCGCGGTGCCGCGGCCGGTGAGGGTGACCACGGCGGCGGCCTTGGCGCGCTCCAGCAGGCGGGGCAGCGGCAGGTCGTGCAGGACGCGTCCGTCGTGCAGGACGACGACGCGCTCGGCCAGTTGCTCGATGTCATTGAGGTAGTGACTGGTGAGCAGGATGGTGGTGCCCTGGTCGCGCATCCTGGAGACCGCGGTGCGGATGTTCTCCGCCTCGGCCGGGTCCAGCCCGACCGTCGGCTCGTCGAGCAGCAGCAGTTCGGGGCGGGTGACCATGCCGATGGCCAGGTGCAGACGCTGGCGCATGCCCTTGGAGTACGTCTCGACCGGGCGGTCCGCGGCGGGGCCGAGGCCGACGAACTCCACCGCCCGCTCGCAGCGGCGCCCGAGGTCGGGGCCCTTCAGGCCGGTGAGGGTCGCGAAGAAGCGCAGGTTGTCGCGGGCCGACAGGCGAAGGTAGAGGCCGCGCTCGCCGCCGAGCACCAGGGAGAGCTTGCGCTGTACCTCCCGGGGGTGGCGGGCCACGTCGTGGCCGCAGACGCGGACGGTGCCGCCGGTGGGCAGCAGCAGCGTCGAGATGATCTTCAACAGGGTGCTCTTGCCCGCGCCGTTCAGGCCCAGCAGGCCGACGAGTTCACCCGATCCGACCGTCAGGTCCACACCCTTGAGCGCCTGGACGGTACCGTGCCGGGCGCGGAAGGAGCGCGACACCCCGGCGACCTCTAGGACCGGCGTGGCCTGGTCAGTTCCGGATGCCATCAGAATCCTTAATGCATGGGGAATGCTGGAGCCGATCGTTGGCCGGGGGGGTGGGGGGGGGGGGCCACCACCACCCCCCCCTCCTCTGAAAGGCAGACGGGTTCCGCCACCATGGCCGCACCCCGAAAAAGGTCGAGATCGTCGTTGGTGGGGAGCTCGGTGGTCTCTCTGG
>NZ_JBVHLF010000033.1:0-62985 GCF_055559155.1 Kitasatospora sp. NPDC024654 | reverse complement strand
CCTGTACCCCCCCATGGATCGGGACGGAACACGCCCCTATCGTGGGGGGGGGGAGGGGGGGGGGGGGTGGGGGGGGGGGGGGGGGGCGCCCCCCCCCCCCCCCCCCCCGGCCTGACTATGAAAGTCAGATGGTCTCGGCCATCATGGCCGCACCCAGAACGATGTCGAGCTCGTCGTTGGTGAGCAGCTCGGTGATCTCGCGGGAGATGTTCATCTCTTTACCTCTTTCATTAGGGGGGCCGGTCGGCCTCCATGACTGGAACTCTAGACTTCGAAGTCAGTTCGAGTCAATAAGCCGAGTCAACTTCCCTGCGAGGAGTTTTCCCGGACGGATCCGGTCAGACCGGCGGGGCCGCCAGGGTGTTCAGGCCGGCGGTGTCCCGACCGGAGGCGAGGACCACGGCGTGCCCGGGGAAGTGCGGGCGCACCCGCACGGCGGGCACCGTGAAGCGGACGGCCAGACCGATCCGCTCGGCTCCCGACACGTTGGGCCCCGAGGCGTGCAGTGCCCGGTCGGTGAAGACCACGCACTGCCCCGGCCGCAGCGGGACCGCCACGGCACTGGCGGTGTCCACCGCGTCGTCGCCCACCAGCAGGGTGGCCCGCCGCCCGGCGCCCGAGGGCGCGGCCGGCAGCACCGCCCCGGTCCCGGGCACGAATTGCAGACACCCGCTCTCCTCCGACACCTCGCTGATCGCGATCCAGAACGTGAAGGCCAGCGGCGGCTCCAGGCCGTAGGCCTCTCCCGGCGCGAAGACCCCGCCCCAGTCCTGGTGCCAGCCGAAGGCCGGGCCCTCGGAGGCCTTGACGATGAAGGTGGACCGCCACAGCAGCAGGTCCTCGCCGTACAGCGAGCGCGCCAGCGCCAGCAGCGCGGGATGGGTGCACAGGCGGTGCACCGCCGGAGCGTCCAGGTGGCGCGACTCGACGTACGGGACCGGGGAGCCGCCCTGCCGGGGAGCCATCAGGTCGGCGAGCCGGCCGCGCGACTGCTCGGCGTCGGGCGCGGGGGCCAGACCCGGGGTCTCCAGCACCGCGTCGAGTTCGACGCGCAGCCCGGCCATCTCCGCCGGGGTCATCAGGGTGAGTGGACCGAGGAATCCCTGGTCGCGGAACAGATCGCGCTGCTGGGCGTCCAGCGGCTGGTGAATTGTCAAAATTCCTCCTCCTACGTGGACGGACGATCGGTCACCAAGGGGTGATGACGCCTTCGAGGATGCTGTCCTTCACGGCGGCCAGCTGCTCGAAATACGCCTGCTCGTCGCGCTCCTCGGCGCCCTGGGGGGACTCCTCCGGCTCCGCGGCGGCGCCTTCCGTGGACCCGGTCGGCAGATTTTCTTCGTGCGCCATTCGCTACTCCTTGTGCACGCTGGACAGGGGCCCGCGCGAGTGCGCGGCTTGGCGAAGCTACCCCATGACTCGAATAGTGACAAGCTTGACTGACTATGATATCAACTCAGTCATGAATGAGTTGAAGCTCCGTGCCGCCCCCGGGCGCACGGGCGGACTGGTCATCGGGCAGGGCGGTGCCGGGGAGCTCGCCCGCCGCTACGCCGAAGCGCTCGGGCGACCCTTCCTCGCCGTGGAAGAGTCGGATCAGGCGCTGCGAGCCCTCGACCTGGTGGCGGCGCGGGACGGCTCGGCCTTCGTGCTGCTGGCGGAGCGAGAGCTCGGCTTCCGCGAGGTCAACGCGCTGATGGGGCGCGGCCGCGAGCTCAACCTCCCGGTCGGCGTGCTGCCGCTGCCGGCCGACCCGGCCGAGGCCGCCGCGCTGGTGGACCGAGCGGCGACCCTGCACGCTCCCACCCCCCGCCACCGCCACCGGTCGCTCTACTACACCGACTTCCGCCGTACTCCGCCCGCCGAGCGGCCCGGCGTCTACGGCTCGGCGCAGTCCGGCGAGTTCGTCGAGCAACTGCGCTCCGGCGCCGAGGCCGTGGTGCTCCACAGCCACGGGAACGGCGCCGACTTCCGGGTCGGCGAGCATGTGCTGTGCCTCCAGGTCGACGGGCTCAAGCCCGCCCCCGCGCAGGCCGGGGAGCGGTTCCTGCCCTGTCAGGGCGGCGGGCCGTGCCGACTGGACCACAAGAGTGGCTTCCAGGCCTTCCACGGCGCGCGGGCCGTACGCGCTCGGCTGCTCGTACTGCTCTCCTGCTCCGCCTACCAGCCGCACGACGGTCTGCTCGGCGCGCGGTTCCAGCTCTCCCAGCAACTGCTGCGCGGTCCGCATGTGGCGGGCGTCGTCGCCTCCACCAGGATCAACCACGGCACCCCGCAACTGGGTGTGGCAGTGGCCCAGTTGCTGCAAGAGGGGGCCTCGCTGGGCGAGGTCGCGCTGCGGGTGAACCGGCTGTCCGCGCAGGGGCCGGCCTCGTACGTCTGCCTGGGCGACCCGGACCTCGTGCTGCCGCCGGCCGGCGCCACCGAGCGACCGGCCCAGGCCCCGGTGGCGGCCGCCGCCCCTGTGCGCACTGCCACCACCCCCGCGCGCGCCGCCGTCCGCCCGTGGCAGTCCACCGTCGACCTGCTGTTCGCGACCGAGTTCGCCGCCGCGACCGACTCGGCCCGGCTGAGCGGCCGGTTGGCCGAGGCGGCCGTGGCCGCGATGCGGGCGCCCGCGAGCGCGACCAAACTGGACACCGCGCTGCTGCGGATCCTGGCCGCCGCGCCGGAGGAGGCCTGGCAGCAGCTCTGCCTGCCCACCGGCTCGCGGCCCGACGGCCAGTGTCCCGCGTGCGGGGGCCCGGCCACCGAGACCGCGTACGCCGCCGTACTGCACCCCGCCTACCGGCGCACCGTTCGCCGCTGCGCGGTGCACGGCCTGCTCAGCGACACCCCCGCCGGTGCGGCGAACATCCCGCTCGGCGTCCGCCACGACCGCGCCGACGGGCTGGTCCGCTGGGACACCGGGCAGCTGTCCGGGTGGTGCACCGTGGTGGGCGAGGGCGGGGACAGCGGTCGGTGCCCGACCCCGGTTCCGGCCGGTGCGGGCAGCCAGCGCGTGCCGGGGCCGGCCGGGGAGAGCGCGACACTCTGCCACACCGCGGCCGGCGCCTTCTCGCGCATCCGGGTCTTCACCGGCACCCCGGGACAGGGCGGGCAGCATGGCTGAGGGGAACCTGGACCGGGCCGCCCGGCATGTGCTGCAGGCCGTCATGGTGCGGGCCGCCGTCGCCGCCGGCGACTACCCGGCGATGACCGGACGCCGGCTCGCCAGCCAACTCGATCTGCGGGCAAGGGCGGAGGCCACCGGCAGCCCGGTCGAGCGGGCCGGCGCCGGTGACCGCGCACTGTGCGCCTTCCTCGCCACGATCCTCAGCCGACGCGGCCCGGACGTGCACGACTACCTCACCGGCGCCTTCGGCTACCGCCCCGAGCGCGCCACCGGACTCCGGCACCACTGCGGCAGGGAGCTGTTGGGGATCGAGCTGGTGCCGCACTGGGCCCCGGCCCGGCCGCGCGAGTTGTACATCTGCGAGCGCTGCGGCCCGGCCTACAGCCTCCCGCACGGCTTCGCCCCGCCCAGCCGGCTGCGGGTCGACCCGGCCGTGCTTCGGGTGGAGTTCAACGCACCGCTGATGCAAGGCGGTTGGTTCGCCGCCAGTCGCCAGCCGATCGGCGGCCACCGTGAACGCCCACTGCTCCCCCGCGCCCTGGCGCCCGGCGCCGGCGCACTGGAGGCCCGGATCCCCACCGGCGCCGGCCCGGGCCTGCGCCGCTTCGCCGCCGCCCTGGTCGTCGACGGCGACTACGCGATCTTCCAAGTCCCAGACACGATATGAAGGGTGGCGCCGACGCCATGGAAGAACTGAAGCACCGCCATCCCAAGGAGCACCGGGACGGCACCCACCGCGCCCGCCCGCCGGCCGAGACGCTGGCCGACTTCGGCTCCCGGATGGGGCAGTTCGGCATCACCCGGCTGGCCAACATGACCGGCCTGGACTGGCTCGGTATCCCGGTCTACAACGCCATCCGGCCCAACTCCCGTTCGCTGTCGGTCTCCCAGGGCAAGGGCGTGGACCACGCGGCGGCCGCCGTCTCGGCCCTGATGGAATCGATCGAGTGCTGGCACGCCGAGTTCTTCGACGGACCGCTGCGCCATGACTCGTACCAGAACCTGCGCCGGCGGCTGCCCGTCCTGGACATCCACCAACTGCCGCTGCGCGGGGGGCTGGACACCACCGGCACGGGTTCGCGCGAGACGCCCGCCCGCTCGGCGCTGCGCACCGACCTGCCGCTGCTGTGGACCGAGGGCTACGAACTGATGGGCGGCGAGCCGATCTGGCTGCCGTACGAGAGCGTGCTGCTGAACAAGGTCGGCCTGGACTACGCCTCGACCACCTTCCGGGTCAGCTCCAACGGCCTGGCCTCGGGCAACAACCTGGTCGAGGCCACCATCCACGGCATCTGCGAGCTGGCCGAGCGCGACGCGCTGACCATGTGGTGGCAGGGCCTGCGCGAACGCTCCGACGTCGAGGCCGCCAAGCTCGACCTGGCCACCATCGACGACCCCGGCTGCCGGGGCCTGCTGGACGCCTTCGCGGAGGGCGGCCTGGAGGTCGCCGTCTGGGACGTCACCTGCGACACCGGCATCCCGGCCTTCCAGGCCTGCGCGGTGGAGAGCGCCGACCGGGTGGCCTGGCGCTCGTTCGGCGCCTGCTGGGGTTACGGCGCGCACACCTCCCCCGCCGTGGCGCTCTCCCGCGCGCTGACCGAGGTGGCGCAGAGCCGGGTCACCGTCATCGCGGCCAGCCGGGACGAGAACTTCCGCACCATGTACAACGCGCAGAACAGCGCCAAGACGCTGGCCCGCACCCGCGAGGTCTTCTTCGCCCACCCCGGCACCCGGCCGTTCGACCCGACCACCGGGATCGACAACCCGACCCTCGACGAGGACCTGGACGCGGTGCTCGAGCGGCTGCGCAAGGTCGGCGTCGAGCAGGTGGTCGCGGTCGACCTCAGCAAACCGGAGGTCGGCATCCCCACCGTCAAGGTCGTCGTGCCGGGTCTGGAGCACTACTCCCTGTTCATCGGCTACACCCCCGGTCCGCGCGCCACCGCGCGCCGGGCCCGCGCCCAGAAGGGATCCGCATGAGCGTGTACGTCTTCCTCGGTCCGAGCCTGCCGGTCGAGCAGGCCCGCGCGGTGCTGGACGCCCACTACCTGCCGCCGGTCAGCTGCGGGGACGTGACCGAGCTGGTCCTGGACCGTGAACCGCCCACCGTGATCGGCATCGTGGACGGGCTCTTCGAGCAGGTCCCGGCGGTGTGGCACAAGGAGATCCTCTTCGCGATGAGCCGCGGGGTGCGGGTGGTGGGCGCATCCAGCATGGGTGCGCTGCGCGCCGCCGAGTTGCACGCCTTCGGCATGGACGGCGTCGGCAGCGTCTTCGAGGACTTCAGGGACGGTCGGCTCACCGACGACGACGAGGTGACCATCGTCCACGCACCCGGCGAGGACGGCTACCGTCCGTTGTCGGAGGCGATGGTCAACCTGCGGGCGGGCCTGGCCGGTGCCCGGCAGGCGGGGGCGATCGGCGCGGCCACGCACGACACCCTGCTGGCGGCGGCCAAGCGCACCTTCTACCCCGACCGCTCGTGGGGCCAGGTGTACGCGGACGGCCGCAAGGCCGGCTTGCCGCAGGCCGAACTCGACGCCCTGCGCGACCATGTGCGCACGACCCGGCCGGACGCCAAGCGGGACGACGCGCTCGCGCTGCTGGCCAGGATCCGCGACCTGGTCGCCGAGGGCGTCCAACCACCGGTCTGCGCCTTCGACTTCGAGCCGACCTACTACTGGGAGAAGTTGCTGCGCACGGTCCGCCAGCAGCGCGGCGAGCGGGCGATGGAACAGGCGCTGGGTGTCCCGGCCGCCACCGCGCTGGCCCAACTGGCCGAGCAGCGGCCGGAGGTGGCCTCAGCCGCACTGCTGGACACACTGGTGCGGCGGGAGGCCGAGCATCTTGGCGTGCTGGTCCCGGAGGAGATCAGGGCCAAGCACTCCGAGGAGGGCGGCGCGCTGCGCGAGGTGATCTCCGGTCACCTGCGCGGGGACCTCACCGAGCCGGTGCTGCGGGAGCTGGAGCAGCGCGGGCTGCTGGCGTCGGCCCGGGCCGCGCTGGCGGTCGACCGGGACGCCCCGGAAGGTGACCCGCAGCCGGCGGTTCCGCTGCCTTCCGGGCGCCGCGAATGATTCTTGACAAGGAAATATGACAACCATAAACTCAGAATATGACTAGGCCTTAGCGGTCTTTCCTCTTCCGTGACGTCCGCCGGAATCCACACCACTCCCCGAAAGGGCTCGCATGACGCTCAGCATCGACGAAAACCGCCGGCTCACCGAGGTCGGCCCGGGCACGCCGATGGGCGACCTGCTGAGCCACTACTGGATGCCAGTGGCCGTCTCGGTGGGCTGGGAGCCCGGCCAGGTCCGCCCGGTCGAACTGCTCGGCCGGCGCTTCGCACTCTTCCGCCGGCCGGACGGCACCTGGTCGATGCTCGACGAGCGCTGCCCGCACCGCGGCACCTCGCTGGCGTTCGGCATGGTCGAGGAGCGCGGCCTGCGCTGCCCGTACCACGGCTGGCTCTTCGACGGCCGGGGTGCCTGCCTCGACCAGCCGAACGAGGACCCGTCGCTGGGCTTCAAGCACCGGGTCACCCAACCCGCCTACCCCGTGCGCGAGTTGGGCGGCCTGGTGTTCGCCTACCTGGCCCCGGGGACGCCGCCCGAGCTGCCCAGGTTCGACCTCATGGTGGAGAGCGACGTCGAGGTCTCCATCCGCACCGCGGTGATCGACTGCAACTGGCTGCAGATCGTGGAGAACGGCCTGGACCCCGTCCACCTGGAGTGGCTGCACGGCCACTTCGCCAACCACCAGAACCGGCGGTCCGGCCACCAGGGGCTGTACGAGGTCGCCCACCACGAGGAACTCGGCTTCGACACCGACGACCTGGGCATCATCAAGCGCCGCCTGCTGGAGCAGCAGGACCGGTCCGAGGAGGACTGGTCGGTCGGGCAGCTGGTGCTCTTCCCGGCCGCGATGTACGTCAGCAACCGCTACTTCCGCTCGCTGCAGTTCCGGGTCCCGCTGGACGACGTCCGCACCTGGCACATCTGGTACGAGGTGCGCGGCCGGGGCGCGGCAGCGCCGGCCCTCGGCGCCGAGATCCGCTTCCCGGGGCGGCCGGGCGCCGGGCGCAGTTCGGACGACACCGCCGGCGGCACCCGTTACCACGTCTCCGAGGCCGAGATCAAGCACGCCGACGGCTCGTTCAACCTCGACACCATCGACGGCCAGGACGTGATGGCCTGGGTCACCCAGGGTCCGATCGCCGACCGCACCCGCGAGCGGCTCGGCGGCGCCGACCGGGGCATCACCCTGCTGCGCCGGTTGCTCTTCGAGCAGCTGACCGCTGTCGAGCAGGGCCTGCGCCCGCGCTGGTCCGACCTGGGCGCGGACGTCATCGTGATGCCCCGCCGAACGCACAGCCGCCCGATTCTCAGCGAGCTCACCTGAGACCGACCGGTCCCACGTGCCTGTTCAGCCCCTGTCCCGCAACCCGAGGAGTCCCGCCGTGACTCAGCTGTTCCGTCCCGAAGAGCACATCGAGAACGTCCTGGAGGGCGTGCGCCGCACCATGTTCGACGACTCCGGGCTGCGCCTGGAGTCCATCACCGGCGTGCCCGGCGCCAGCGGCCGCACCGCCGCCGGACTGCCGATCGGCGTCGACCGGATCATCATGCAGCCCGGCACCGCCTTCCCGCTGCACGTCCACGAGGGCGCCCACCTGCTGTACGTCCTGAACGGCCTGGGCGCGCTGCACATCGACGGCAAGGACTACGTGCTGCGCACCGGCGACTCGATCTACGTGCCGGCCGACTACCCGCACGGCGTCCAGGGGCCGCTCAACGACGAGGAGTTGGAGTTCCTCGCGTTCGGCGTCCCGCACCACCCGATCGACTCGCACACCCGCATGACCATCGTGCGCGAGCAGGAGGCGGTCATGGAGGTGCTGTCCAAGTGAGCACCCTCCCACTGCCCGTCCCCGACGGCCCGGCCCACCTGCCACTGCGCTGGGACGGCGGCGAAGCCCCGTTCGTCCTGTGGCACTTCGACTTCGGCGGAGGCAACCGCTGGGTGGCGGCCTACACCGGCGAGCTGCACAGCGGCGAGCCGATGCCGCTGCGCATCGAGTCCGCCTGCATCTTCGGCCACGTGCTGCGCTCGGCCCAGTGCGACTGCGGCTACCAGCTGGAGCAGGCCATGGACAGCTTCGCCCGCAGCGGGCGCGGCCTGCTGCTCTACGGCGTCGACCAGGACGCCCGCGGCCTGGGCATCGCCGCGCACTTCGCGATCTACGCGATGCGCCAGCAGGAGAACCTCGACACCGACGCCGTCTACGCGCGCCTGAACGCCCCGGTGGATGCCCGCAGTTACGAGCCCGTGGTGGCGATCCTGCGCCATCTCGGTGTCCCCTCGGTGCAGTTGCTCAGCAACAACCCGCGCCGCGAGGCATTCCTGCGCGAGGCCGGCTTCGAGGTCGAACTCGCCGCGCTGGAAGCCCCGTTGGACATCCACAACATGAGCACCCTGATGCTGGAGAAGGAGGACCTGGGCTACCGATGGTCCTTCGAGACGCACGCGGACTGGCTGCAGCCGCTGCAGGACGGGGTGGCCGGCGAGCCCGAGCGCTCGGTGGCCTGCCTGGCGGTGCCCGGCGGCGGCAGCGCCGGGACCCCGCTGGCCCAGGTCGACAGCGCCGACTGGGACCTCGCCCGGCGCCTCGCGGCCGCCGCCCCCGCGGCGACCCCGGCCGGCACCCCGGTGGTCTACCTCACCGACCTGCCCCGCGCGGACGACCTCGCGGTGTACGCGGGCCTCGGCGCCGCCGCCGTCGTGGTGCCCTTCGCCGACCTGCCCGAGCCGCTGCGCGAGGCGGCCGCCGCCGCCGGTCTGCGGCTGGTCGACTGGGAACGCCGCAACGCCTACCGCGCACCGCGACCGCAGTGGCGCCTGGAGCACCGGCTGCCCGGCCTGGACGTCTACGGCCGCGAGGGGCGCCTGCGCCTGGTCGCCGCCGGTTCCGCCGCGGCGCATCAGGCGGTGCGCGCCGACTGCGAGCGCGAGCCCGCCCGGTACGGCACCCTGACCCGCACCGGCGAAGGCTGGTTCGAGCTGGACCCGGCCCCCGGCGCGCTCGACGCCGTCCTGACGGCGCGATGACCGGCACCACCCGCGCGGTCAGCCGTGCCGAGGGGCTCACGCTGACCGACCGGGACGCGCTGCCGGTCGACACCGCCCTCGCGGCGCCGGACGGCATGCGCCGCTTCGTCACGCTGAACCCTTTCCACTTCGACCCGCACTGGCGCATCCCGGTCCCCGGCCTGGATGCCCTCTCCTGCTCGGTCGAGAGCGTCTGGCAGGCGCTCAAGCTGGTCGACGGCGCCACCGACCTCACCCTGCTGGCGCGCCCGGCCGTCAAACGCCCCGCCGAGGACCAGCGCGGCGCCGGGTTCGACTACCCGGCCTCCACGCTCAGCTACGCGGGCACCACGATCGACCTGGTGACCGCCCGGTACGCCGTCTACCTGCCCACGTACCTGCACCTGCTCGACCGGCTGGTGCCGGACGCGGTGCTGGACGAGCTGCGCGTGGCCCTGGACCAGGGCCGGGACGTCGTCTTCTACGACTGGGACGACAACACCGACATCGAGGACGCCCGGACCTCCTTCAGCCACTCCGCCGTGCTGGCCGCCTGGTTCGGCGGCCGGATCGAGGAGTTCACCGGCCGGCTGGCCCGGTGGCGGGCGCTGCACCCGGACTCGGCGCACTGCCTGCGCGCCGACCTCCCCCTCGACCGCTATCTGCGGTTCCACCAGTACTGAAAGGTTTGCGGGCCATGCATCTCCCCCGACGACTCGCCGGATCCCTGTACTGGCAGGAGCAGCGGCTGCGCGGCAGAGCAGGCGTCAAGGAGCGCCTCCAGTGGCTGCGCGCCAACCAGGAGCGGACGCCCGCCGAGATCGCGGAGCTGCAGTTCGACAAGCTCCGCGCCACCGTCCGGCACGCCTACCGCACCGTCCCGTACTACCGCCGGGTGATGGACGAGCGCGGCATCCGGGACCTGGAGTCGGTGGCAGACCTGCGCAAGCTGCCGCTGCTCACCCGCGATGTGCTGATCAGGGAGCAGGAGCAACTGGTCTCCTCGGAGGCCGACCGCGCCACCCTGCAGACCAACTACTCCTCCGGCTCGACCGGCCGCCGCGCCCAGTTCCAGCAGGACGCCGACTTCCGGATGTGGATGCGCGCCCACCAGCTGCGCACCTACGAGTGGTGCAGCGGCTGGCAGTTGGGAGACCCCTTCGTGCTGCTGTGGGGCTCGGAGATCTACTGGTCGCTCAAGCAGCTGGTCGACCGGGGCGAGAACCTGCTCTCCAACCGCCGGGAGTTCAACACCTTCCGACTCTCCCCGCAGCTGGTCACCTCGGTCACCGACGAACTGGTGCGCTTCCAGCCGACGTTGGTCAGCACCTACTCCAACGCGATGCACCTGATCGCCAAGGAGGCCGAACGGCGCTCGCTGCGGATCCCGGGCCTGCGCGCCGTCCAGGGCACCTCCGAGCCGCTGCCGCCCGCACTGCGCGCCACCATCGCGCGGGTGCTGGAGTGCGACGTGTACGACAAGTACGGCATGCGCGAGACCAACATCGTCTCGCACGAGCAGCCCGGCGGCGGGGCGATGCTGATCCAGGCCGAGAACGTCTTCGTGGAGTTCCTGGACGAGAACGACGAGCCCTGCGCGGACGGACAGACCGGCCGCATGGTGCTCACCACCCTGAACAACAGCTCGATGCCGCTGGTGCGTTACGAGACCAGCGACCTCGCGGCGCCACTGCCGGCGAGCACCGCCACCAGCCTGCCCTACCCCGCGATGACCTCGGTCGCCGGACGGCTGCAGGACCTGATCGTCACCCCGAGCGGCGACCACGTGGACGCGTACCTCTTCTCGTACCTGTTCATGCGCTTCCCCGAGGTGCACTGGTTCCAGGTCGTGCAGAGCGAGCCGCACCGGCTCTCGGTGAAGGTCTACACGCCGCAGGGGCTGAGCCGGCAGACCACCGAGACGCTGACCGAGCGCATCCACCACCACACCGGTTTCCCCTTCGCGATCGACTTCGAGTCGCTGGACCGGATGCCGGAGTCCTCCACGGGCAAGTTCCGGCTCTGCGTCTCCGAGCTCGGCGCGGCCGCCACCGCTGGGAGTCCCCATGCCCGAGCTTGACCCCGCCGGGGTACTGCCCTGGGACGAGGCCGCGCTGCCCTCGCCGCCCACGCCCGCCGCGCCGACCCTCCCCTGGGAGCCCGCGCGCGGCGGCGCCAAAGTGGTGGCGCTCACGGACGCGGCCGAACCGCACCGCGAGGGCTTCGACCTCGGCCGCTTCGCCACCTGGCTGCGCGAGGCGGACGTGCTGGACCAGGGGCCGATCGAGCTGCCCGGCGCGACCGTCACCCTGCCCTACGGCATGCGGATCATCCGCCGCTTCAACGACGTCGTCGCGGGCGCCTGCGAACAGGCCGGCTTCGAGGAGTTCGACTACCCGATGCTGGTACCCGACTCGGTGCTGGAGCCGACCCGGGAGATCATGCCACTGAAGGGCTCGCTGCTCTACGCCGGCAGCGACGAGGACTGGGCGGCCGGGCGCAAGCGGATGGTGCTGACGCCCACCGGCGAGGGCGCGGTCTACACGCACTGGGCGAGGATGGTCCGCAGCCGCCGCGACCTGCCGATCCGCGCCTACCGCAAGGCGCGGTACTTCCGGCCCGCGCGCGCCGGGCGCAGCGTGTTCCGGGCGATCGAGGCCCAGGACATCTACGAGTTCCAGGCCTGCTACGCCGACCGGGCCGGTGCCCTCGAGGGCTTCGAGCAGGCGACAGCGATGGCCCGGCAGGTCGGCGGGCGGCTGCACGTCCCAGTGCTGTGGTCCACTCGCCCGCCGTGGACCAACAACACCCAGGTCTCCGACAGGACCATCGGCGGCGATGTCGCGCTGCCGCACGGCGCGACCCTGCAGGTGGGCTGCCTGTACGACCAGGCCCAGCGGTTCTCCCGGCTCTACGGGGTGGGCTTCCGCGAGGGCGCCGAACAGGTCTACACCCACCATGTGACCGGCGCGCTCACCCGGCGGCTGGTGCTCACCCACCTGATGCTCGGCATGGACAGCGAGGGTGAGCTGCTGCTCCACCCCGACCTGGCACCCGTCCAGGTCGCCCTCACGCTCACCAGCGACGATGCCCAGGAGCTGGCCGACGCACGGGAGTTGGTCACCCGCCTGGCCGCCCGCGGGGTGCGCTGCGAGCTGCGGACCGAGGCGGACCGACGCGCCGTCGGACGGCTGCACAAGCGCTGGCGGCGCCAGGGCGTGCCGCTGCGGGTCTACCTGCAGGCCCGCCGCGGCGCCGGTGACCGCACCCGGGCCGTGGTGGTACGCGCGGACACCCGGGAGGAGGCCGTGCTGCTGCCAACGGAACTGTCCGCGCTGGCCGAGGTGCTGCCGGGCGCGCTGGCGGAGGTCGGCAACGGGTACCTGCGGCGTGCCTGGGGCTTCGCCCAGCGCCAGTGCCGGACCGCCGACAGCGCGAGCGTGCGGCGGATCCTGACCGAACGCGCCGTCGCCGTGGCGCCGTTGGAGGCGAGCGAGGAGGCGGTGGGCGCGGTGTCGCAGTGGCGGCTCGGCGAGGTGCTGGGGTTCCGCCAGGCGCCGCGGCCGGCGCCGTGCGTCGTCACCGGCCGCACCGTGACGACCGTCGCCTACCTCTCCCCGCGCACATGAGCGTGTCGGGGGGCGCCGAGGTCGGCGTCGGCGCGGATGCGGATGTGAGGACGGAGACGGAGACGGCCCGGGTGCGGGTGGTGGTGCTGACCGGCGCGCCGGGGGCGGGCAAGACCGAGACCGGACGGCGCCTGGTGCGCCGCTACCAGGTCCCGGCCGCGCTGATCGACACCGACGCCGTCGCCGACGTCTACCCCTGGCAGGCCGACGAACGGCTCTACGCCGTGCTCGGGCGCAACCTGCGGGCCTGCCTGGACTCCTACCTGGAGTGGGGCGCGCGGGTCGTGGTGCTGAGCGGCGTCATGCTGCCCGGCCGGACGCTGGACCAGTTCGCCGACCTGCTCGCCGATCCCCGCCTGGAGTGGGTCTTCTACGGGCTGCGCGCGCGGCCCGAGCAGTTGGCCGAGCGGATCCTGGCCGACAGCAAGGTGCAGGAGGCGGACGGGCGGCTGTCCTGGAGCCACCTGGACGAGGAGATCGCCACCGTGCCCGGCGTTCGGCAGGTGGAGACCGGCGCGCTGACGGCGGCGCAGGTGGTCGACCTGATCGCCGCGGCCGAGGCCGCCGACCTGCCACCGGGCACGCTCACGGCGCCCGCGCCACCCGGACCGTGGCCGGTGACGCCGGCGGACGCGACGGAGAGCGCAACGGCGGGCGCGGCGGCAGGCGCGCGGTCCGTGACGCCGGTCAGCGCCGCGGACGCGCGGTCGGCGTGCACGGCCGCGCTCGGGCGGGCCGGCTTTCCGCCGCCCGTCGCCGAGCAGGCCGCCGCCGAGCTGGTCGCGGCCGAGGCGGACGGCCAGCCCTCGCACGGCCTGCTGCGCGTCCCCGAGTACGTCGCCGCGGTGGCGGCGGGCGAACTCTGCCCGACCGCCCGCCCCCGGGTGCACCGCACCGGCGAGCGCGCGGTGCTGGTGGACGGCGGCCGGGCGCCGGGCGTCCTGGTGCGCCGGCTGCTGGCCACCGAGCTGGCCCGCGCCGCGCAGGGCGGGCCGGTGGTGGTGGGGCTGCGCGACTCCGGGCACCTGGGACGGCTGGCGCCGCTGGGCCGCGAGGTCGCCGGGCAGGGGCTGGTGCTGCTCGGCTTCGTCAACTTCTGCGGCGCGGGCCGCAAGGTCGCGCCGGCCGGCGGCACCGACGGCCGGTGGGCGACCAACCCGCTGCTGCTGGCCTGTCCCGCGCCGCCAGGCGCGCCGCTGGTGCTGGACATGAGCACCAGCGCGGCCGCCGAGGGCGTCGTCCGCGCGGCGCTGCTGGCCGGCACCGAGGTGCCGCCCGGCCTGCTGATCGGCACCGACGGAGCGCCCGTCACCGACCCCCGGCTGCTCTACACCGAGCCGCCGCGCGCCGCGCTGGCACCGCTGGGCGGTGTCGCCGGGCACAAGGGCCACGCGCTGGCCGCCCTGGTCGAGACGCTGGCGGGCGCGGTGGCCGGCGCCGGGCACGCGGCCGCGCCGCGGGGGCCGGGTAACGGCGGCCTGTTCGTCGCCTTCCGGGTCGACGCGCTGGGACGCTCCGGTGCCGCGGTCGGCGCGGCGGTCAGCGCCCTCGAGCAGCACCTGCTGGCCGGCCCGCGGGTGGACCACGAGCGGGCGCCGCGGCTGCCCGGCCGGGCGGTCCGCCCGCCGCACGCCCCCGACCTGCTCACGCCGCCGGCCGCGCTGTGGCAGCGGATCCGGCAACTTGCCTCCACCGACCCGACGAAAGGGATCGCACCATGTCCCACCCCTTGCTGAGCCCGGTCCCCAGCCTCGCCGAGGCGGTCGACGCGTCGTCCGGCCCGGCGCTCGGCCTCTTCCTGCTGAGCGGCAGCAGCCTGCTCGCCGAACTGTGCGGCACGCTCCCCCTGCAGTGGGTGGTGCTGGACATGGAGGCGTCGGCGATGTCCAAGCAGGACGCGCTGCACATGCTGCAGGCGCTCACCGGGTCGTCCTGCGCGCCGATCGTGCGCGTACCCTACCTGAACCACCATCTGATCGAGCACGCGCTCGACCTGGGCGCCGCCGGGGTCATGGTCCCCAAGGTGGACACCCCGCAGGCGGCCGCGGCCGCCGCCGCGGCCTGCCGCTTCCCGCCGGAGGGGCAACGCGGCATCAACCCGGTGCGGGCGTCGGGCTACTTCGCCGACGTCGCGGGCTATCTTTCGCGCGCCAACGCGCGGACCTCCTGCGTGGTGCAGATCGAGTCCGCGCTGGCGGTCGAGAACGCCGACGCGATCGCGGCCACCCCCGGCGTCGACGCGCTCTTCCTCGGGATGGGCGATCTGGCCTGCGCGCTCGGGCAGCCCGGGGTGATGACCGGACCCGCGATGGACGACGCCCGCGCCGCCGTACTGCGCGCCGCCCGCGCCCACGGCAAGCGGGCCGGGATCTTCGCCTACGCGCCGGAGCTGGCCCGCGCCTACGCCGCCGAGGGCTTCGAGCTGATCGCCTTCGGCAACGAGGTCAAGCTGCTGCGCGACGCGATCCTCTCGGGCATCGACACGCTGGCCTCCTGACGGCCGACGCACGATGGTCCCGACCACGGTCCGGCCGGACCGTGGTCGGGACCATCGGCGTTCCTCCGGTGGTCAGGTGCCCCGGACTCAGGCGCCCCGGACGGTGAACGGGTCGGCCGCGCGCCGGTCCGCGGTGAGCTGGACGTGCAGCTCGCACGCGCCGGCCTCGGCCAGCTCGCGCAGCTCGGGCGAACTCCGCAGGACGACGCCGCGCACCCGCTCACGCAACTCCTCGGTCTGGCGCGGGAACAGGTGTGGGGCGAACGCGGTGACGGCCGTCAGCTCCAGCCGGGCCGGCGCGTCGGGCGTCGCCGGGTGGAACTCCGCCCTGGCACGCGGGGCCGAACCGGGCAACACGTCGTAGGGGGCGATGGCGGCGTGCATCGGCCCGCGCTGCAACTCCGGCAGCGACTCCAGTGCCCCCCGCAGGGCGATCGGGCGAAACGCCGGCAGCCGGCGGCCGGCGTGCTCGACCAGCGGGACGTGCGCGCGCCGGCCGACCAGCGCGACGGACACCTCGCCGGGCTCGCACGGGCTCTCGAAGACCTCGACCAGGTCACCGGTGTCGTACCGGATGAAGGGCTGGTACTGCGAGAACGGGAACAGCTCGGTGAGCACCAGCCGTCCCACGCCCGAGGTCAGCGACTGCTCGCCGTCCAGCGAGACCACCTGCGGCACGACATGGACGTCGAAGTGGAAGAGGCCGCAGCGCTCGCAGCGGGTGGCCCCGCCCACCACCTCCGAGAGGCTGTAGCGGTGCACGATCCGCGCGTCGGGGAAGCAGCCGGCCAGGAAGTCGCGGTGCCCGTCGGTCAGGTAGTCGGCCAGCGCGGTGACGGTGCGCGGGCGCAGCCGCTCCAGCAGTCCGGCCGCCTGGACCGCGTGCGCCAGCACGACCAGGTCGTCCGGGGTGCCGCTGAGCTGGATCAGCGGGTCGACGAGGTCCGGGAAGAGCTGGGGGCGGCGCAGCAGGCCGAGCGCCTTGACCAGGTCGCGCTCCGACAGCAGGCCGAGCGTCACGCTGCGCTCCACCGCCAACGCGCCGATGGAGTTGCCGTGATGGCGCTTGGAGATGGTGGACAGGTGCACGATGGGCCGTGCCTCGTTCGTCCGCTCACGGGCCCGGGCGTTGAGGTTCGACAGCAGCGCGGTGAGCTCCTGGACCTCCTCGGCGCTGCGGTAGCGGGTGAACGGGTGGCCGGTGGTGCCGCTGCTGTGCATCAGGACGGACGGCGTGCGGTCCGGGTGCCCGACCACCGACATCCCGCCCGCCGGCTCGTACTTCCCGACGACGGGCAGTGCGGCCAACTCGGCCACCGTGCTGACCGCCGTCGCCTGCGGGCGGTCGGCCCACAGCTCGCGGTAGTACGGAATCGCGTGGGCGTGCTCGATCGTGCCCGGCACCAGCTTGTTGCGTATGCGGGTCTTGGGGCCCACCACAGCTTCGGTTATCGACATGCAACAATCTTGACAGCTACCATAATAGGCAGTCAATATTAGTCACTATCATCTGTCATATACTTGCTCGCGTGCTGAAGGTCGAAGGCCTGATGCTGATTGGGGACCTCGTGGCGACCTCGACTCCAAGCGGACTGGCCGAACTGATCGACGACGCGCAGCCCTTCCTCCGGGACCACTGGCGCCGCCGGCCCGCCGTACTGCGCTCCGGCCCCCTCCCCACCGGATCGCTCACCCTGGACGAGGCGGACGCCGCACTCAGCGCGGGCGCACTGCACTCCCCGTACGTGGAGATGGTGCGCACCGACCGGATCATCCCGCGCGAGGCGTACTGCACCAGCCGCACCGTCAACCGGGTCGAGTACCCCGGCTACGCCGACGCCACCCGGATCCGCGCGCTGCTGCACGCCGGAACCACTCTGGTGCTGCGCTGCGTCGAGCAATGGCACGCCGGCACCGCGGAGTTCACCCGCCGACTGGGCGAGGACCTGGGCCGCAAGGTGGAGGCGTTCTTCTTCGTCACCCCGCCCGGCGCCCAGGGCCTGCGCCTGCACCGGGACGACGCGGACGTCTTCGTGGTCCAGCTGAACGGCAGCAAGCAGTGGTACGTCCACCAGGGACCCGACAGCCCACAGTGGCGTCCGGGCCCGGCTTCCGACGGCGAACCGCCGGTGGTGTCACCGCTGTTGCGGGCCGGCGAGGTGCTCTACATCCCGCGCGGCTTCGCGCACTACGCCACCGGCGACAGCGGACTCTCGGTACACCTGTCGCTCACCGTCCGGGACATCGCCACCGACGACCTCCAACGGGCCGCCCAGCAGTTGCTGTTCGACGCCGCACCGGCCAACCGGCGACCGCTGGACGATGACTCCCTGCTCGCCGACGCCCGCGCCATGCTCGATCAACTCGCCACCCGGCTGCCCACGTTGACCCCCGAGCAGCTGCTCACCGCCGCCCGCGCCGCACAACGCGCCGAGGCCCTGGCGCAGCTCTCCCCCGGCCTGACCGCCCTCGCCGCCTCCCTCGAAACGTCCCCCCACGAGGCCGGGCCCGACTCCGGTCACGGTGGCTCGTAGCAGGTCCGCGTGCCGGCCGTACTGGAACGGGCCCCCGGAGCTGGAAGGACCACTCTCGCCCTCACCCCGGCATGGGAGTGTCGTGAGTGGTGGTAGCCCAATTCGGCTCTGTTCCGTAGTCGATGGTGACGATGCGTGCTCGCCGCTGGAGCGGGGTGCGGTGGCGGATCCGAATCACCTCGCCATCGCGTGCCACATCCTTGAGGACCGGGGGTAGAAAGCCCGGAGAACACCTTGTTCACAAGGGAGTTGCCATCGAGCAGGCCCCATCGTGGCAGCTGGATGCAGAACGTCACCACGGACTACGGAACAGAGCCGGTAGTCGGCCGGGAAGCGGCGATGGATCTCGTAGGAGACCCTGCCCGCGGCCTCCTTCGTGAGGCGGTCGCTCCCGCCCTCGGCGAGAGCGTCGCAGCAGCGTCGGATGGCTTCGACAGAGCGATCACCGCAGTGCGCTTCACCGGGTGCGCCGGCCATCTGCCTCCGTCTGCGTACCAACGCGGGAGCACTCGGCCCGTGGGCCCTGACCTGGGCTTCCCGTAATGGGCCGAGTCGGGCGCGGCTCCGCCACTAGAATAGAATTCTCTGCGATACCCCACAGCTTCACCGAGAGGACGGTCTCCGGTCCCATGCGCTGGTCCCAGCTGTACGTGCCCACTCTCCGGGAGGACCCGGCGGATGCGGATGCGGTGAGCCACCGCCTGCTGGTGAGGGGAGGGTTCGTCCGGCAACTCATGGCCGGCCACTACTCCCTGCTGCCGCTGGCCGTGCGCGTCCGCGCCAAGATCATGGACATCATCCGCGAGGAGATGACCGCGATCGGCGCCCAGGAGTTCGTCCTGCCCGCCCTGCACCCGGCGGAGATCTGGCAGCGCAGTGGCCGCTGGGAGGCGATGGGCGAGGAGATGTTCCGCCTCAAGGACCGCAAGGGCGCGGACCTGGCGCTCGGCATGACGCACGAGGAGATCTTCACCGTCCTGTCCCAGGAGCTGCGGTCGTACCGGGACCTGCCGCAGATGTGGTACCAGTTCCAGACCAAGTTCCGCGACGAGGCCCGCCCGAAGAGCGGCCTGCTGCGGGTGCGCGAGTTCACGATGAAGGACTCGTACAGCTTCGATGTCGAGGCCGGTGGCCTCGACCGCTCCTTCGACCTGCACAAGGCCGCCTACGAGCGGATCTTCGCGCGCTTGGGCCTGCCTGCCATCGCCGTCCAGGCGTCCAGCGGCAGCATGGGCGGCAGCGCCTCGGTGGAGTTCATGAGCCCCTCGGAGGCCGGCGAGGACCTGGTGGTCCGCTGCCCCGGCTGCGACTACGCCGCCAACACCGAGAAGGCGACCTCCACGCTGCCCACCGTGGCGGACGGCCCCGGCCTGGACACCCCGGAGCGGTTCGACACCCCCGACGCCCGCACGATCGAGGAGCTGGCCCGCCAGCACGACGTGCCCGCGGAACGGCAGATCAAGACGCTGGTGTACGTCGTCGACGACCAGCTGACCCTCGTCCTGGTCCGCGGAGACCACAACCTGGTCGAGCAGAAGCTCATCGACACTCTTGCCGCCACCGTTGTTCGGCCGGCGACCGCCGAGGAGATCAAGGCGGCGCTCGGCGCCTCCCCCGGCAGCCTGGGCGCGGTCGGCGTCACCGAGCTGCCCGTCCTCGCGGACGAAGCCCTGCGCGGCCGTACCGACATGACCACCGGCGCCAACACCGACGGCGTCCACCTGCGCGGTGTGTCGGTCGAGCGGGACATCGCGGTGCGACGCTGGGCGGACCTGCGCGAGGTGAACGCCGGCGAGCCCTGCCCCCAGTGCGGTACGCCGCTGGAGGTCGTGGTCACCATCGAGGTGGGCCACATCTTCAAGCTCGGCCGCAAGTACACCGAGACCCTCGGCGTCTCCGTACTCGGTCGGGACGGCGAGCGCGTCACCCCGATCATGGGCAGCTACGGGATCGGCGTGGAGCGGGCGTTGGCCTCCATCGTGGAGACGCACCACGACGACAAGGGCATCATCTGGCCGGTCGCGGTCGCTCCCTTCGAGGTGGCCGTCGTCGTCCTCGGCAGCGGCGACGAGAAGGTGGCCGAGGCTGCTGAGACGCTGTACCGGCAGCTGCAGAGCGAGCGGGTCGACGTGCTCCTGGACGACCGTAACGAGCGGCCCGGTGTGAAGTTCCGCGACGTCGAACTGATCGGCGTTCCCTACCGGATCACGGTCGGCGCCCGCGGTCTGGCCGACGGCACGGTCGAGGTCACCAGCCGGGCCACCGGCGAGACCCAGTCCGTTCCGGTAGCCGAGGCCGTGGAACACCTCCGCAAGCTGCTGACAGCCGGGGCGTGAGGTACCAGATCCTCAGCTGGTCATCCGATGGAACGCCTCCCTGAGCAACGTTCCCGGACAGTACCGAAGGATCTTCGTGACGCTGCGCGCCTGGGCCTCGTACTGGCCCAGGCGCGCAGCTTCGCTTCCGGGCCATCTCCCACCGGCACCTCCCACGCGGCTGGGTACTCGCTGGTGCGGATGCCCAGGGTCCTGCCGGCACCGCCACGGGTCAGGGTGACGGTGACAGCGGTGCCGCCGGCCCGAGCAGCGCGATGGAGAAGCCCACCGCAGCGCAGGATCTCGTCGTCGGGGTGGGCGACGATCACGAGCAGGCCGGCCGGTGTCATGCCGTCACCTGCACGGCCGGGTCCTCCAGGGCTGCCAGGCCTTCGAGGATGCCGGCATCGCCGATGTTGCCGCTCAGGTGGCGTCGGTCGTTGTCATCCTCGCTCTGCCACGGGACGGCCTGCGACTGTTCCGGTGTCCACACGAGGCCGGCCGAGTCGATGAGCGGGTATCGGTGCTTGCGTCCACTGGCGCTCTTGGCGGCGATCCTGTCGTGTCCGGGGGGCGGCTGCCGGAGCAGTGGCCGTGGCGCGCTGGAAGTTGGGTTCGCTGATGAGGTAGCGCTCGCGGCTCGATCCTGGTCATCGACAAGTCGGCCCCGACGCCCGCCAACCCGGTCAAGAACTGGAGCGCGGTGTACACCGGCACCGACGGGCGGCAGGTACGCCTCGACGAGTACAACTCCCGTACGGCGACTCCTCCGGTGACCGGGGCCGACCCCGCGCTGTCCGCCGAGGAGTTGACCGCCGTGGTGACCAGCAGGTCCTGGGACCGGCTGGCCACGGCCCGTCCGGTCTCCGCCCCGGCATCCGGGAAGGCCTCGCCGAAGGCGCCACAGCCGGCCGACATCCTGGCCAACGCCGACCGGCTGCTGCCCGCCGGTGTGCAGCACGACAACGGCAGCACACCGCAGAACAGCCCCGGCGAGGCGCATATCTGACGGTCACCGCCGCCGGGCGCACCAGCGCGCTGGTGATCACGGTCGACCCCCGACTGGACCAGGGCGCCGGCGATCCCCGGCGGGCCCTCGAGGGCGGCGTCCAGCCCGGCCAGCAGCTGACCCGCGCGGCGAACGGCAGCAGCGTGATCACCTCAACAGCCGCCGTCACCACGGGCAGTGGCGGCCCCGCCATCCGATGGACGGCCGAGGTCATGCTGCCGGACGGCACTGGGGTCACCATCGACGAGACCAACGGCAGCAACGGCTACGACGTGCGGGGAGGCACGCCCGCACTGACCATCGACCAGCTCGCGGCCGTCGCCACGAACCCCAGCTGGCAGCAGCACTGACCACCCGCCCACCACACCCACCCACCGCCCGGGCCGGCCCGGCCGCCGGCATCGACGTCGTCCGGGCCGGGGACGGCCACCCCGGCGCGATGAAGGCCGCCGCCACCACCGCACCGGCGGCGGTCAGGTGCCAGACGTTCGCGCGGCCGGCCCGTGGCAGGGTCAGCCGCGCCGCCGCCGGACCACGGCGATGGTCGCCACGGTCAGCGCCGCCGCCAGGGCCAGGCAGATCCCCGACTCGACCAGTTGCAGCGGCCAGTAGTCCGCGGCGAGGTGCACATCGGTGAACTCCCGGGTGCCCGGCGCCTCGGCCGAGCAGTTCAGCAGCGCCGTCGCGCAGATGTCGTAGGGCAGCCGGTGCCCGTCCGGAGTGAGGAAGCCCTGTGCGAACCCCCAGACGTCGTTGGGCAGTTCGGAGCGGGCGATCAGTTCGGTGCGCCACCCCCACAGGTGCGGGCGCAGGGTGGCCAGCCCGTACTGGAGCAGCCAGACCACCCCGACGGACGCCGCCATCGCCGGCAGTACCCGGCGCAGCAGCGCCCCGGTGAGCGCGCCCGCCGAGAGCGCCAGGAGTACCGACGCCACCAGGACCGGGCCGCCCGAGGAGAAGAAGACCGTGCTGTACCAGGCGATGCCGGACACGTCGTTGGCGGACGGCTGCCAGAGCCAGCGGTAGAGCAGTGCCAGGAGGCCGGAGCCGACCGCGCCGATCAGTGCGGCCGAGAGCAGCTTGGCCATCACCCAGCGGTCCCGGCCGACCGGCTGCGTCAGCACCAGCTTCCAGGTCCCACGCTCCAACTCCTGGGCCAGCAGCGACGCGCCGAGGATGGCGCCGAGACCGGCGGGCAGCAGGAGCAGCAGCGCGCCCACCGCCTTGAGCAGCAGGCCGTAGTGGTCGCGGAAGACCATCACGGCGTTCTGCCGCCCGGGGTCCTGGCAGCTCGCGTTCGTACTGATCTCGGCGCAGCCCGCGATGTGGTGGTCGGCGATGTAGGAGGTCATCTGGGCCCGCAGCACCGGGGCGGCGACCGCCGCCACTCGGCAACTCCGGCTGGTAGGCCCCCGGTCGTCTCCATCAGCCGGGCGACGGCGTGCGAGAGACGGGCGAGGCGGACGGGTGGGGGCCGGGGGTCACCGGGTGCCTGCTTCGAGCTGCTGCCGGCCTGATCGGGACCGGGGTCAGCGACCGGGAGGTGGCCCGGAGTCCCGGGTGACACGGATGTCGGCACACCGCTGACAGCGGACGCTGGCCGCAGGTGGCCGGCGGACCCTGGTCTCCCAGGGACCGGTGGTGTCCAGTGCAAGCTCGACGCCGACCAACTGCGGTGATCGGAGCTGGCATTGGGCGCGGCTCCGTCCGCGTCCGGCTGACTGGCCCCGCCCGGGGCTTCGCCGGTGCGCTCACCACACCGGGCGGAAGGCGAAGGGCTGATCGCCGTGGACGTGGTCGATGTAGGCGCGCAGGTCCTGGTCGAGTGCGGCGAGGCGGTCCGGGCCGATGACCTCGGCGAGTTGCCGTTCGACCTCGGCCCACAGCCGGTCGGCCAGGCGCACGTATTCGTGGCCCCGCTCGGCGAGAGTGAGCGACTGGGCCCGCTTGTCGGCGGGGTGGGGTTGGCATTGGACGTAGTCCCAGTCCAGGAGCTCGGCAACGGCCTTGGAGGCAGCCTCTTTGGTGATGCCCAGGTGGGTGGCGAGGTCGACGGTGGTGACACCCGGGTGGGCGGCGAGATACCGGAAGGTGTAGCCGTGCGCGGGACGTAGTGGTTCGCGTCCGAGTTCGGCCAGGCGACTGTGGAAGTGGTCGGTCATCGCCCGATATGCCATGGCCAGCAGCAGGGGCACCTGCCCCGGGCGGTGCGCGGGGAGATCGGGGTTGGACGGCACGGCGCCTCCTCCAATTGGTCAACCCAGTTGACTTGTCTTCGTGTGCAACCTACCGTGAAGTGGTCAAGCGAATTGACCATATCGCCTGGAGAAGTGCCATGCCCTTGTCCACCCTCGTTGATGCACCGGTCTTCGACCGCGACGGCTTCACCTTCCGTCCGCTGGCCGTGACCTCCCGAGGAAGCGCCGAACTTGCCGTCTCGTCACCGGAGTTGGCACCGGGCGCGCGGAACGAGCCGCACCACGTGGACCGCGAAGAGGTCTTCGTCGTCCTCGACGGGCAGGTGTCGGCCAGCGTGGCGGGCGAGGAGGTGTTCGCCGGGCCGGGCGACGCCGTCATCGTTCCCGCCCACGCTGTCCTGCGGCTCCGCAACGCCTCCACGCAGGCCTCCGCGGCGATCACGGCGGTGACCTCGGCCGGCATGAAGGCGACCGTCGGCGGCGTCACCGTCCCGCCGCCCTGGGCCCAGTGAACCGATCGTCCACGGAGGGAGCACCGCCGCGAGTCCATCCAGCCGCGGCGAGCCCGCCCAGCAGAAAGGTCCGCTCATGGACGACGTCACCGAGGTGGCACAGCTGATCCTGCACGAGCGCCGAGGCCGCGATCGGGGCTGGTGGCAGGACATGGCGGAGTGCCTGGCGGCCGATGCGGCCATCCGCCTCAGCTGGTTTCGCGGCAACGGCGCCGACTTCGTCGCCGCGTCGCGGGAGATGGCCGCCCGCGGCGACAGCGCGACCCACAGTCTGGGCCCACCCGTCGTGGACGTCCTCGGGACCAGGGCCGTGGCGGAGGTGCCCGCCGTCATCCACCTGCGCAGCGCGCTCAATGGCGTGGAGGTGGACCTCGCCTCACACACACGGCTCCTGTACCGCGCCGAGCGGCGCACGGGCCGCTGGGTGATCGTCTCCTTGGACCCCGTCTACGAGCGCGACAACCTGCTCCCGAGCGTCCCGGGCACACACCTGGAGATCGCCCCGGAAGCCCTGGCCCGGGCACGGCCCTCCTACCGGATGCTCACCCACCTGCTCAACGCCAGAGGCTACGCCGTCGCGGACGACCTCTACGGTGACGACCGCCCCGCGCAGGTGCACCGGCTCTACCGGTCCCTCTTCGACTGGCTCGGCCCCAAGAGCTGAGCCACTGTCCGCCCGGGGGTGTGTCGAGCTGCTTCCTGTTCACCTTCGGGCGGCCGTGGATGTTGTGCTGCTTGACCTCTGAGTGCATCGCCTACGGCCGAGTTCGGCAAGTGACCCGAGCTGCGTGCGGCCGCCATGGACCGTCGCCGCTTTCCGTCCGCCAGTGTCCTGGGGGTGCGGCCAAGGGCCTGCTCTCCACCGACAGCCGGCCCGGCCGGCACCACGACCAGTCGGCGGAGTCGGCGCAGCAGGGGCTCCAGGACCTCCGGTGCCAGCTCCCGTCAGCGCGCCCACCGGCACCTCAACTCAACGGGGCGCAGCAGCCAGGCCCGGGTTCAACTGGCGCACCTTCCGCGTCGACCGCCTCACCATTCCGTCGCCCACCGGCCACCGCGTCACCCCGCGCGAACTGCCCGGCAACGACCCGTCTGCCAGGAGCCGCTCCTACCGGCTCCCGCTCACCTCCGCGACGACGTCCGCTTGGTGCAGAAGCTGCTCAGGCCGCAGCTTCTTCCGAACGGCACAGGGCGCTGCCCTGGCCGAGAACCTCATCCGCCCTGGTGGGAGACACCGTGTGAAGGTGCACAGGTGCCGACCTCGTCGGTCGGTTGGGCGCTCTGGCGGAGCCGGCGAGCTCAGCGGCATGATGATCGACCGTGTTGCTGCGACTGGCGCGCCTGACCATGACGAACGCGTTCGCGATACTTCGACTGCTGTCGATGAGCGACCGTGAGGAGGACGTGGAGATCCTGGCCGCGCGTCATCAGATCACCGTGCTGGAACGGAAGTTGAGCGGAGAGTGGGTCCGCTTCGAACCAAGCGACCGGGCGTTCCCGGCCGCACCGTTGCAGGGGCTGCCGGCGCGGGTGCCGCACCGGATGCGGTTGCCGGCGCGGCCCGAGACCGTGCTGCGCCGGCACCGCGGCTGGCCGCCCACTGCCACGCCGCCCGGTCTCAGCTGAGACGCTGCCGACAAAACACCTCGCAGGTCGGCGAGGCCCGTGTGCCCTCGGCGGGTGCACCAGCCCAGGCCGTGCCCGAGGCCATGCGGGAGATGAAACGGGTGCTGGATGGTGAGCTGCGTGGCGTGTACGAGGACCGGTTCATCTCTCGGAAATGGAGGGCGACCAGCCAGTCTCGGTCAGGACCAGGGTTCTGTGAGGGTGGTGCCGGTTGAGCGGAATGCCTTCCGGTAGGCGGAAGGGCTGGTCCCCAGGGTGATCCGCATGTGTTGCCG
This sequence comes from Kitasatospora sp. NPDC024654, assembly GCF_055559155.1. Lineage (NCBI taxonomy): Bacteria > Bacillati > Actinomycetota > Actinomycetes > Kitasatosporales > Streptomycetaceae > Kitasatospora > Kitasatospora sp. NPDC024654. Next base: position 37,188 of record NZ_JBVHLF010000033.1, on the reverse strand, counting down.
CAGGTTCGTGCCGCCTCCCAGGCCGGTTTTGGCGGCGATGTCATCCACCGGCAGGTCTGTCGATTCCAGCAGGTGGCGAGCGTGTTTCAACCGGGCGGAGGTGAGCCATTCAGCCGGGGAGAGGCCTGTCTCCTGCCTGAACCGCCTGGTGAACGTCCGCACGCTCAGGTGGCAGTGTGCTGCGAGGTCTTTGAGGGACAGTCGCCTGTCCAGGTGCTCCGTCATCAGGGTTCGGGCCCTGGCCGTCGACGTCCCCGCGTCCTCCGGGACCGGGAGGTCGATGTACTGGGCCTGTCCCCCTTCCCTCATGGGCGCGACGACGTTGTACCGGGCCACTTGATTCGCCACAGAGCTGCCGTGGTCTTCCCGGATCAGGTGCAGGCACAGGTCGATGGCTGCCGCGCCACCGGCGGAGGTCAGGACCCCGCGATCGGCGACGTAGAGCGGATGGGTGTCGAGGCTGACCGTCGGGAAGAGCCGCGTGAACTGATCCGCGTAGCGCCAGTGCGTCGCAGCCCTGTGACCCTCCAGCAATCCGGCAGCCGCGAGAACGAACGCCCCGGTGCACAGGGACACCATCCGAGCCCGACGCCGAGCCGCCCGCAACGCCTCCGCGATACAGGAGTCCACCACACCGTCGTCGAGCAGCTTCGGCGAGCGGGTGCCCGCAACGATCACGGTGTCGGCGTGCTCCAGCAGGGAGAGGTCCCCTTGGGGAGTGACGCCGAATCCGTTCACCGTCGGCACCGCGGAGCCGTCCGGCGTGACGGTCTGCACGTCGTACGCCGCGCCCCCCGCGCGGGAGGCAACCGTGGCAAGCATCTGGGCGGGAATGCTGAGGTCGAACGCGACCACCGGTGCGATGGCGAGAACCGTCACCCGATGAGGAGCTGCAACAGTCATGGCCCGATACTTGCACATAATGGCTCTCGGGCCACTTCTTTCGTACTCGGAGACCGGAGAAGCTGATGACGTTTCCTTTTCCGCACTCCCACACACGAAAGGTGGCGGCCCGGTCATGCCCGTCCCCCCTGTCGATTCCGAGATCCAGTCGCTGCTCGAAACTTCCGACGCAGGAGCTTTCCCCTTCTACGACCTGGATTCCGTCCTTGCCGCATCCGAGCTGTACCTGCCTCTGCGGGAGCACCCCGATACACCCGTCGACGACCGTGTGAAGGTTCGGAACCTGTTCATCCAGGGGCCCGGAGGACAACTGCGTCTGCGCGTCTACCGACCCGACACGGACGACGATCTGCCGGCCATCCTCTACCTGCACGGCGGTGCCTTCACCTACGGTTCTCCTGAGGCCGAGGAGGAGCACGCCCTGCGGTACGCCCGGGACGCCGAAGCCGTCGTCGTCTCCGTCGACTACCGCCTTGCGCCTGAGCACCCCTACCCGGCCGCGGCCGATGACGCCTACGCGGCTCTGACCTGGCTGGCCGGGCACGCGGCGCAGGTCGGCGGCGACCCGGAACGCATCGCCGTCGTAGGAGGAAGCGCCGGCGGCAACATCGCAGCCTCAACCGTCCTGCGCGCCCGCGATCTCGGAGGACCGGATGTGACCTTCCAGCTCCTGATCTACCCGGCCGTGGACAGCAGCATGACCAGTGCCTCGATGCGTGAATCCACCGATACACCGGTCCTCAACCGGGGCGCGGTGGAGCTGGCCTGGCGCCACTACGCCGAAGGCCACGACCGCGCACCCTACGCGTCCCCGCTTCAGGCCGCCGACCTCAGCGGGCTGCCCCCCGCGCTCGTCGTCGTGGCAGAGGTCGACCCGCTGCGCGATGAAGGCCGCCGCTACGCCGAGCGTCTCAGCGCCGCTGGAGTCACCACCGAGCTCATCCAGGCCCCGGGGGCCGTGCACGGGTTCGACCTGCTGTTCCCGAAGGCCCGGGTCAGCGAGCGCAACCTGGCGGACCAGGTGCGGGCCCTTCGCGAAGCACTCCATCCGTAACTGGGCACTTCTTCGCTGGTGACGGCAGAGGCCGCCACCGGGGACCCTGGTGACGGCGGTAGGAGACCGCCGCTTTCGGCAAGAGTGCGACGCTGGCGAGGTTCGCCAGGCTGCGCTTCACGTGTGCCCACAGATACTCGACTGGGTTCACCGGAAACTCGGCGCTCGCGGCGGCCGGCCACCGTGCTTCGCCCGGCCGACCACCGCGAGCGCCACGCAGTCGAGTGCGGGATCAACCGCCTCAGGAGGCGCCGCGCCGCCGCCACGTGGTGTGACAGGCTAGCGGTCCGCTACGAGGCAACCGTCCTCGCAGCAGCCATCAACGAGTGGCCGTGACTCACAGCCGTCACGCGGAGGGCTCCACGTTCCACGCCTCGGGCGGAGCGTGGTCAGCGCGCACGGCGGCACCGAAGGCGTCAACACCACCAGAAAACTGATCGAGCGCCAGATGTACGGCCGATCCGGCTTCCGCCTCCTGCGCCACCGCATCCTGCTCAACTGATCGGCAAGAGCCGCTCGTGATAGAGCCTCATCGAGATCGCGGGCCAGGGCGCGGACGACCTGGTCACTCCTGCAATCGATCTCTCACGGGATCGACACCGGTCGGCCGGCGGCTCGTTGGTGACGGTGGGGCCCCTGCCGTGGGTTGGTGAGGAGGTGTCGCCGCCCGCCGCAATGCCGGGGCTGCGGGTCTCGTGCCGGCAGCGTGGTCGAAGGTGAGGTCCAGAAGTGTTGGAGAACGAGGCGGCGTTCTGCAGTTCGCCCGAACTGCGTGTGTCCTACGAGCTGTGCGCGGCTGAGGTCGGGCAGTTCCTGGCACCGATGTCGACGGCAACAGAGATGCTGCCCGCCGCGATCCGCCCCCACTTCCAGGCCGTGCACGGCTTCACCGTGCGGACCGACCGCATCGCCGACGAGGGAGCACAGGCCGATCGCGAGAAGCGGATCGCCCGATGGCGCTCCGACACCCTGGAGGAACTCCGCTCCGGTCGCAGTGAGCACCCGTTGCGGCGGGCGTTCGTGGACACGGTGTGGCGGCGGGATCTGGACCGTGCGGTGATCGAGGAGTTTCTCGACGCCGTTCAGGCCGACTGCGTCTGCCCGCCCGTGTTCGAGACGTTCGCGGATCAGCGGCGCTATCTGCGGGGAATCGCGGGGACGACCGCCGAGATGTGGGCTGCGCTGCTGGGCGCGAGGGGGCCGGAGGTCTCGTCGCTGTTCTCCGTGCTGGGCGAGGTGTGTCAGCTGGTCGACATCTTCGAGGATCTGCCGGTCGACCTCGCCGCCGGCCGGTGCTACCTGCCGCGCGAGGACATGCGCGGGCTGGGGCTGGAGGTCGGCGACCTCCAGTGTGGCGAGCCGCGGGAGGCGCTGGACGAGTTGCTGGGCGTCCAGCTCGGCCGCTGGCGTGGCCTGCTGGAGCAGGCGGTGCCGGTGACCGGGATGGTGGGTCCCGAGTACCAACCGTTCCTGCACAGCCTGCTCCTGGGGACGCAGTTGCAGTTCGACGAGGTCACGCTCCAACAGGGCCGGGTCTTCGTCGACGGCGTCGAGCCGCTGACGTCGACCGGTGTGGCGCGCCGCCGTCCGGCAGGGCCGGACGTGGGTGCGGTACCGGGCCATGTCGCGGTGATCATGGACGGTAATCGGCGGTGGGCCACGCTGCGGGGCCTGCCGGCCGCCCAGGGCCATCACGCGGGCGAGCGGGCCGCGCTGCGCCTGGTCAACGCCGCCCTGCGGCTGGGAGTGCGGCACCTGAGCATCTACGCGTTCTCCACCGAGAACTGGGACCGTTCCCAGGAGGAACTGGCCGCCCTGTTCGACACCCTGGCCGACGGGATCGCCCAAGGCGCCCAGTGGCTGCACGAACTCGGCGTGCGGGTGCGCTGGTGCGGGCGGCGCGACCGCATCGAGCCCTCGCTCGCCTCCGCCCTGGCGCTGGTGGAGAGCATGACGTCGAACAACGACGTGCTGTCGCTGACCCTCTGCGTCGACTACGGCGGACGCGATGAACTGGCCGCCGCCGCCCGCGCGCTGGCCGCCGAGGCGGTCGCGGGGAGGATCCGGCCCGAGGACATCGGCCCCGCCGACCTGGCCCGGAACCTGTACGTCCCCGGCCTGCCCGACATCGATCTGCTGATCCGCACCTCCGGCGAGCAGCGGATCAGCAACTTCCTGCCCTGGCACCTCGGCTACGCCGAACTGGTCTTCGATCCGACCCCCTGGCCCGACTTCGGCTTGGCACAGTTGCGGGAGGCCGTCACGGCGTACGCTGGCCGCCAGCGCCGCTTCGGCGGCGACCTTCCCGCCCCCGCCCGCCCGATGGAGCCGGCCCAGCCCTCTTGAGCCCGGGGCCGACCCTCACATCACGGCTTCGGCGGGGTGTACACGCCCTCCGCACTCACGTACGCCAACACCGTGTCAGCGGCGAACGCGGGCGCCCCGAAGGTGGCGGTGTACACCTCCAACATCTCGGGGGTGGCACGCAGCGGCACCTCGCTGAGCTGGACCTTCAACGGCTGACCCACCGGCACGCTGTCGGCGGTCAGCAGACCCTCGGCCAGACCGCACCGGACCACCGAGTGGTGCCCGACGTCGACGCCGTTGACCACGCACTTCCCAGACGCCACCCCGTCCTGCAGGACGCTCTCCAAGTCGACCAGCCGGAAGGTGCCGCTCGGCGTACGCACCGCGACCCCGCCATCGAGGACGCCGTCGCCCTGGGCCTTGGGGAGGCTCGTCAGCGAGGGATCGCCCGTACCCGCCCGCACGGGGAACCGCACCGCCGAGCCACGGGAGTCCTCGACCAGCTGAGCCGGAGCCACGGCCTCGACCACGGCCCCGAACCGATCCAGCAGCGCCTGGGCCTGCGCAGTCCAGCGGACCTCGACCCAGCCGTCGGAGACCGTGCCCCACTTGCCGTCGGCGGTGGCACCGGACGCCGTCCCCGTGAACTGGGCCAGCAAAGGGGCGGCCAAGGCCGCGCTCAGAACCATTCGTCGCGTCGTGCTCATCGGTGTGTGCACCACCCTTCCTCAGGCCGCAGGACACGGCCCTATGAAGATCATCTGGCCGCCGGGATACCCGGGCGGCAGAACACGCTGGGAAATGCCCGGGGGGACAGACCACTCAGCCAGGGGGATGTGTCAACCGCTTCGGTGTGTTCCTCGCCACCGGTCGGCCACCCGATCTACCTGGGTGTCCGACCGGCACGGCGAGCATCCCTCCATCAGGGTCTCGCCCCGGTTTGGTCTTGAGCGACGGCGAGCCCCTGGACCAGCGGCTCGGCGCCAGCTTTGCCCTGGCCAGGGGGTCCTGTTCGTGGTCGCTGGACGACTCGGCGACAAGCCCGCTGCGGCCTCGTCCGACTCGTGCCGCGACGCGCCCGACCGGGCCCCGGCCGCCGCGGGGCGAACCGGCTGGGCGAACGTGGTCTCGCACCCCTTGATCCCGCCCAGCCCGCGTGCCGAGTCTGTCAGCCGTTGCCGCAGGTCGGGCAGGGCGCGCAGCGCTCGATCCGGACGTCGTCGACGACCGGCCCGTACGGGCTGTTCGGCGTCGTGCTGGCGAAGGCGATGGTGGTCGCGGAGTTGGTGGCCTGGAAGGTGAACTGCCGGTTGACGTATCCCATGTTCGTGAACGTCTTGCCGGTGACGTCGAAGGAGAAGTCCTGGAAGTCCTGCCCGTCGATGAGGGCCTGACCGGTCTTGAGGGTCGGGGCACCCGCGGGGTTGCCGGCCAGGGCGTAGGTGACGGTGTAGGTCGCGCCCGGGACGGTGGTGAAGGTCTGGGCCACCGCGCCGGGATCGGCGCCGTTGAGGTCGACGGACTGGTCTCCTTCCGCCGCCTGCCAGAAGCCGGCGCCGATCAGGTCGACGGTCCCCGCGGTGACCTGCCACGGTCCGATGGCCTGCCCTGCGGACAGTTCAGCGAAGCTGCCGGCTGTCGCCCTCGGGTACTCGAAGCTGCCATCGTCGAAGCGGCTGACGGTCTGCGCCGAGGCCGTGGCGCCGGCACCGGCGAGCAGGACAGAGGTGGCGGCGATGGCACAGGCGCGCATGGCAAACATGGATTTCCCTCCCGAACGGCTGGCATCACACCGAAGTGATGTGTCCACGAATAAGATAGGTAGATATGAGGTCGAGAAAAAGACTCTGAAATAAAGACGTATAATCACATCTAATACTCTGATCTCGGACTCCCTGGACCCTCCCGAGCTCTTCCCGAGCTCCCCTGTACTGTTCGGAAACTCATCGTTGCTGCTCAGAGTGGGCCTGGCGCGTTGCGACGGCCTGATGGAACCCTGTCCGGACGGTCGTCTCATTGGTGTACCGGGTGACGCGGAAGCCGCTCGGACGACGCCCGAGCCGACCTCGTCCACCGGGCACTGACCGTCACCGACCCTGACATCAGTCAGCGCACCGCGCACGCCATCGCCCTCTACCGTGGTCGCGGCGCGTCCGTCGAGGAGAAGCGCTCCGCAGTCATCGCCCTGGCGGGCATCCTCGAGGAGCGACGTGACCTGATCCGCTCCGAACTCGGCAAGCCCGACGACGGCGCACTGTTCCAGATCGCCGACAAGTTCGAGATCCGTCACCGCGACGCCTCCCAACAGGAGGACTACGACCCGGCGTTCGTCGACTGGATCTTCTGGTGGTACCTGTCCACGGTCGAACTCACCACCACACTTGCCGAACGCCAACAGGTCCGCGGCTGAGCAGCGCGGCCATGGCCGCGTTGTCGCCGGCCCCTGTGGTGCCGGCAGCACGGTCAGGGCCTGCCCCGCTCGGCGATGGATCGGGTGACGGCGGCGAGGTGGTGGGAGGTCTCCCAGGCGCGCCGCTGGCTGGGGCCGCCGGGACCGTCCGCGAGACCAACGGCTCGGATACGGATTTCATCGTCTCCCCAGGACAGGTCGGTGTGACTGTCGCGCCCGACATCGGCCCGGGTGAGTTGGCGGCACAGCCGGAGGGTGTCGACGCCTGCCGTGCCGACGGCTCGCACGACGCGCCAGTGGCGGCCGCTGGTGCAGCGCGGGTTGGCCGGTGCGGCTCACACGCGGGCGGGGACCGGCGGGTCGGGGTGGGTGACGTGACGCCAGGGCAGTGTGCGTGCCCAGGTCAGGACCTCGAGTGCTCGTGGGACGAGGGCGGTGACCGTGTCGGTGTCGGGGAGGTAGCCGGCGTCGAGGAGAAGGTCGGTGTCCTGCGGCTTGAGGCACTGACCAGACGGAAGGTGTGGATGCCGAAGCCTTCCATCACCGTCGGGCCCACGGCGCGTGCAGCCAGCGGGCAAGCATCGCGCGCGGCTTGATGTGGGAGCGCCACCGTTGTCCGGGGTCGCCGTCACTGGTGGTTCGTCGTCCCGGGGGAGCGGGTCGGGCCGTCGTGGTGACCGAGGACGTCGGCGCTGACCGCCTGGTGCCAGCCGTTCAGCAGATGGGCCTGGTCGCGGGCTCGTTCCGCGAGGCGCTCAAGGGCCTGCGGGTCCAGCCGTGGCTCGTCGGCGGCGATGGCGCGCAGTGCCCGCCACAGAGCCGCTTTGCCCTCCACCCCGGTCCGCATCGCCTCCAGCTCGAGCAGGTCGCTGAGCGGGGAGCGATGGAACAGCGTGCCGTTGGGCTTGAGCCGCGCGGCGCGCTCACCCGCGACGCCGAGCCAGGTCCGCCAGTGGCGCACGGGCACACCCAGGCGCTGCATGACGCGTATCAACTCGTCGCGGTCCTGGGCCACGTCGTCGGCCAGGCGGCGCAGCTCGGCGCTACGGCGGCCGTCGGGGTGCGTGTCGGCCATGCGGCGGGCGAGTGCCGCGCCGCCGAAAGCCCCGGTGAGGTGATCGTTGAGGTAGGAGGGCAACGGCTCGGCCAGCTGTTGGGGAGACATCGGGTCCTCCAGGGGTTCTGTGCCGTACACCGGGCCGGACGTGTCTCCTCCATCGTGCGCTTCTCCGCCGGTGTGTGCATGGGTGCGACGGCATCGTCGGCCACACCGGTTTCCGGCCCGTGTCCGTGCTGGCGGCGCGAGTGCGCGGTCTCGCACGGGCTGCCGCGCCGGTGGCATGCTCGCAGCACTGTTGCCGACGGCGATGCGGAGGTGACGCGGGAGTGGAAGCGGTTCATGGCCGGGTGGTCGGCGTGCTGAGGGCCGCGGGTCGCCCGGAGCGCCTGCGCGTGAGGCCCGCGGACGGGCGGCGCCTCGTGACGTCTGAGCTGAGCGACGAGCAGAGCCGCGTTGTCAGGAGGGCGGGTACGTCGATCCACCCCATGCCACGAGACCCCTTGTGCCTCTGGCAGACGGCGACGGCGACGCGGACGTTGGTGCGGGCCGGCCGTGCTGCGTGGGGTCGCCGAGTCGATCGAGTTGCTCAGCACCGCTCGATCCACGGGAACACCACCTCGTCGAGGACCAGGCCGACCGCGGCCGCCGTAGGCACCGCCACCAGCGCGCCGACGATTCCCAGCAGCGCACCGCCGACCACCACGGCCAGGATGGTGACCAGCGGGTGGACCGCGACGGCGTACTTCATCGCCCGCGGCATGATCAGGTAATCCTCGGCGATCCGGAAGCCCACGTAGAACGCCGCAGTGGCAAGGGCCACCGGAAACGACACCGACAGCGCCACCAGGGACACCACGATGCCACCGATGGTGGATCCCACGACCGGTATCAGATCCATCAGGGCTACGAAGAGGCCGAGCACCACCGGGTAGGGAACTCCCCAGGCTTCCAGCCATACGAAGGTGGCGAGGCCCGCGATCCCCGAGGTGGCGAGATTGGCGAGCATGAAGCGTCCGGTGCTCGTCAGCACCTCGTCGACCAGCGCGGTCACACGCCGACGACGACTGCGCGGCACGAAGCGGTGGCCGAAGCTCTTGATCGCGGGCAGTCCGGCGAGGAAGTACACGGTGAGTACGCACACCAGGGCCACGGCGGTGAGGGTGGTCAGCAGCAGCCGCCCCGCGCCCAGCGCCCCGTTCAGCACGGCCGTGGCGCTGCCGCCGCTGACCAGGCGCTTCACCCGCTCAATCAGGTGGAACCGGTCCTCCAGCCGTCCGAGGGTGGACTGGTGGTCATGCAACTGCTGCAGCCAACCCGGCACCGCCCGGGCCAGCGCGCCGGCCTCCTCGGTCACCGGCGGAACGATGAGCGCCACGAAGCCGGCGACCAGAGCGAGCAGGAGGACCACCACGGTGACCACGGCCCACCCGCGCCGCAGTCCTCTGCGAATCAGCCAGGAGATGACCGATTCGAGGCTGATGGCGATGAACAACGCCAACAAGGTCAGGATCAGGACCTCACTGATCCGCAGCACCTCCCGCACCAGCAGATAAGCCAGCACCCCACCCAGACCCAGACCGAACCCGGCAGCGAACCACGAGCGCGGCGGCGTCCTGCCGGCTGCGGGCTGTCCGCCGCGCCCGGGGCGCGATCGGCCCTGGCTCCTCAACGGTTCTCTCATGGGCACGGTGAGCGGCTGCCCGATCCTGAGGAAGACAATCCCGACTCGTCTTCCCGCACGTGCGCCCACGACATATCGAGCACGGTCTCCCCGGCTGATGGACGCGGGCAGCCCTCATCACCGGCCCTGCGCGGTGCCGCGCCTTGTGGTGATCGAGCCCGTAGCGGGTGGGGACGCCTTTTCAGGGAGCGGTTTCGGATTGCCAGACGATGCGTTGGACGGATGCGACGGAGATCCAGGTTTCCTCCGAACCGTCGCCCGGCCGCAGTCGCACCCATCGGCCGGTGACGCGGACCTGGCCGGTCAGATGCGAGACGGCGCTGTCGGGGCCGGAGACCTCGCCTTTGCGACTGTAGACGGTGGCCGTCGCCCAACGCTGCTTTGCCATGAATCCAGCGTCGCGCACGTAGCCCTGCGGTGCACGGTCGGCAGTCGGGGCGTCCGGGCCCGGCCCAGCCAGTTGGATTCAGGGCTGCTCTTGCCATCACGCCACGTTGACGAGCGCCCCGCACCCAGGCCGACGCGCGGCACGCGGAGCGCCGAGCATCGGCCTGGGTGTGGACGGCGTTGTTGTGAAACCTTGGGGGCGTCGATGGCCGATGTCTACCAGTAGTGGCGGCGGCCGGCGACCTCGTGGCCGGCTGCGCCCATGACCCACAGGGCGAGGCCGATGAGGGCCAGGACGATGCCGATGGTCCACAGGATGGAAATGCCGGCGACGAATCCGATGACGAGGAGGATGACTCCGAGGACGATCATGGTGATCTCCGTTTCTGCTCCCCCGTTGACGTGGTCCTCCGCCGATGCGGAGCGAATGCTGCACCTTCCCTGTTGTCGTGTCTTCGGTCTGGGGATCGCGACATCCGTTCCGATCGCGATCGACGATGTTCGCTCCCGCCGTCTGGCACGTGTGCGCTACGCGGGTGTGGTGGTCAGGCCGGTGAGGAGGATGTCGAGGCCGCGTTCGAGTTCGGCGGCGCCGTCGTAGGAGGCGAGGACGGTGGCGAGGCCGCGCAGGAGGGGGAATTCGCCGATCGGCAGCCGGTGCAGGCCCAGGCGCAGCAGGTCGTCGGTCTCGTCGGGGTTGTCGACGAGTTCCTGCAGTTCGTTGACCACGTGGCCGTGGAGCAGTCCGAACAGGGCGCGGTAGATGTGCAGGGCGTCGGCGCCGGTGAAGCCGGCTCGGGTGAGCAGGGTGAGGATGGCTTCGAGTGGGCGCAGGGTGCCGCGGGGGCGTAGGGCGAGTGGGGTGGCCAGTGGGCGGGTGACCAGGAGCGGTACGACGTTGGGGTGGGCCAGGGCGAGTCGGCGGTAGTGGCGGGCGACGTCGCGTAGTTGGGCGGCCCAGTCGGGGTCGGTGGGGTCGACGGTGAGCTCATTGAGGACGGTTTCGGCGACACCGTCGAGCAGGGCCGCCTTGTTCGGTGCGTAGCGGTAGAGGCTCATCGGGTCATGGCCCAGCGCGCGTGCCAGGCGGCGCATGGACAGCTTCTCGATGCCCTCGCGGTCGATGATCTCCAGCGCGCAGGCCAGCATCCGTTCCCGGCTGAGCCTCGCGCTCGGCGGCGGACGGCTGTCCTCGACGGTCGGGCCGACTGGGGGATGGACCATGTCGGCACCTTCTCTCGCTGTGTGTGAGCACCGGTGGCCATAAAGTTCGTAGACCTACGGCGTAGACACCAGTGTAGTCCGGGAGCTCACCGAGCACTACGAAGGACCGAGCCGGCCCGCGCGGATCGTCGTCGATGTCTGGGAGCCGGATGGTCAGGGGCGACCGGAGGGCCACGGAGGCTGGCCCCCGTAGATCGATCGACGCCCAGTGGTGCGCCCTGGGCCCGGCTGATAGGACGGCAATGTGATCCCGTTCCAGCTGCCCGTGGAGGTGGCGCTCTCCGCGCCGGTGACCGAGCTGCCCATCGGGCCGGGCTGGGCGTTCGAGCCGAAAATCGACGGGTGGCGCTGCATCGCCCACACGGGCGCGGGCCGGCTGTGGTCGAGGCAGAGCACCGAGCTGACCATGGCGTTCTTGGACGTGGCCGCCGCGACGCAACGCCTACCCGAGGCCGTCCTCGACGGCGAACTGGTCGCACTCGACGCTGACGGCGAGATCGCGTTCTCCCGGCTCCAGACCCGCAGTAGCCGCGGGCCGCGGGCCGGCGAGGACTGGACCGCCCATTTCGCCGCGTTCGACCTGCTGGCGACCAGCGGCATCGACTGGCGAGGCAGGCCCTACTCCGAGCGCAGAGCCGAGCTGCTGCGTGTCCTCGACGGCGGCCCGCCGCAGATCCGGGCTCTGCCCAGCAGCGGTGACCGGCAGCTCGCCTACTCGTGGCCCGGCGCGCTCGGCGGCGGAATTGAGGGCGCGGTCGCGAAGAAGCTCGACTCGGCGTACAGATCGGGCCGGGCGAGCGGCTGGGTGAAATGGCGGCAGCGCCATACGGTCGACGCGGCCATCGTCGGCGTGACCCGCTGCGCACCGGCGCACCAGGCCCTTGTCGTCGCCCGGCCCGATACCCACGGCTGGCTGCGTCCGGTCGGTGTCACACTGCCGATCGGGCCCGCGCTCCGGGCGGAGATCGCACCGCTGCTGCGCCCGGCCGGGCCCGCGCAGGAGCTGCCCGGGAATGTCGGCGGGCTGCCTGGCGCGGATCCGATCCCGTACCTGCCCGTCGAGCCGTCCGTGGTGGTGGAGCTTGAGGCGGACCAGGCGAGCTCGACCGAATTTGGTCGCTACCGCCATAGGCCACGGGCCGTCAGGATCCGTACCGACCTGACCACCGACGACCTGTAGGTACTCACTCGTAGTAGCTCAGTAGCGCCGCATGTCGGCGTCCGGAGGGTCCCGGGAGTCCGGTGCAGACGCACATGCGTTGGTCCACAAAGGTGAGCCGACCCAGCGGGAATGGGCAGCCTCGACCGGCCCCCGGAAGCCCAGTGTTACGTTCCGGCCATGACTGCCGTCAACGCGATGGAGCTACTCGAACGGATTCGCAAGGCCCGGGACTGGGCCGAAAGCGAACACCGGCGGTTCGACACAATGGCCAACGACGGCAGCGTCGAGGGGGGACTGCCCCCACTGTTTCTTGCAGCGGCACACCTGGTGGTCCGGTGCGCGCTGGACGAGATCCTGGAACCCGGATCGAACTCGGCGGCCGAGCCCGACGGCCGCTGAGTCGCCATCAAAGAGGCACACCATAGACGACACGTACGCGCACTGGGCCATGCGAGCGGCTGCCACCTTCGGGGTCGTAGCCGCCGCGGCGGGGGGCGTGGGCCGCGATGCGCCGTCGCAGCAGCGGCCGGCGCGAGAGCCGCCCGGGCCGGATTGAGGCACGCCCTGGGGCAGCGCCGCTGACAGCCCCTGGCCCCGAGGTGCAGTCCCATCAGCCGCTACCGGCGCCGGCCGCGGGTAACCATGATCAGGGCCGACAAAGCCGTCGATGACCCCTGAGCCAACACCGCCCCAGGTGCAGGATTCCCCGTCATAGCACAGGGTGATGGCATGAGCGCGATCGTACACATGTCAATCGCGGGCCCCCTGCCAGTGGCCCAGCTGGTTGCCGACACAGTTGCCCAGTCGTTCAGGCTGACCTCCGTCCCGGGACCTGGAACGGCCAGAGACTACGTCTCCCCGTCGACTGAGACGACCCGCACACGGTGGCAGATCGACACCTCGGCACCAGTCCCGGGCGCAGCCAAGCAGCTTGCCCGCGCGGGGCGGGGCACGGGCTCGGTGAAGGTGGAGCTGGGAGGGCATCCCGGCGCGGTGGCGAAGGTCGCGGCGTTGATCCGCACCCGTTTCAGAGCCGGCCCACCGGTCGGGCCGACGGGCGCCTTCGAGGTCTGGCCGGAGGATCCACCGAACGGCGCCTGACCGCGCGCCGGGCTACTGCAATCGGAGTACGGCGACGCCGGCCTGCCCACAGATGCCCCGGTAGGTCGAGCCTGGGGCGGCCGCACGACAAGGTGCCCCGCACACGGTTCCGTGCAGGGCACCCGCCTGTGCGCTGAAGGTCAGACAGGCCGGATGTGCTCGGCCTGCGGGCCCTTCTGACCCTGCACGACATCGAACGACACCTTCTGGCCTTCCTGCAGTTCGCGGAAGCCCTGCGCGTCGATGTTCGAGTAGTGGGCGAACACGTCAGCGCCGCCGCCGTCCTGCTCGATGAAGCCGAAGCCCTTCTCGGCGTTGAACCACTTCACGGTTCCGGTAGCCATTGCCTGTCTCCTGTTCGGGGCGGTTGCCGGGCCGGCACGATTGCGGGCCCGCGCGGAGGTGATCGCCAAGGTCCGGAGAGGGTATGCGCTGGACAGCGAAAACGCCCGCGGCTACCACCGCGGGCGAACGACTTCGGAACCACGACTGCTGTCATCGACGCTACACCCGGTTCGACCCCAGGGCGAGGTGGCCACGCAGGCCGTGTCCATAGGCTGTGGGTGCCCGGATCCCAAGGGGAATCCGGGCATCGTGCCGGGCGGCCACCTCTGACGGCGAAGTGTACGGACCTCGGGTGGCGGGCCTTGGCTTGGGCTTGAACAATCGGGTCATGGCGGACCTTGAGGGCCCCGGCACAGTGCATCTGGCCCACGGGGCGGGCTACGTCAGTCCCGGTGTTGCGCTCAGCGAGTCGGTCGAGGGCAGTATCCGCATCGACGACCGCGGATGGGTGCACGTCGTCCAGGGAGACGGGTCTCGGGTGTCGTTCCCACCGCATGCTGTGGAACGCGTCAACTGGGGCGAGCCCACTGAGCGTTTTCAGTGATGCGGCTCCAGGGTGAGGACCGCCTCGGCCACTGACGTCAGCCAGTTCGGGCCGCAGCGGGCGACGGAGGGTCCGCCAGCGCCTGACGTGCCACGCCCCGTTCGGCATCGACATCCTCAGCCGCTATATCGTCGGCCACACCATCGAGCTGACCGAAACAGCCGAGCAGGCAGAGGAGTTGATCCGCGAGAACATCGCGCGCAACGGCAGCACCCCGAGTGCGCGCACACCGATCGGGGCACCTCGATGACCTGCAGGAAAGTCTCCCGGTCGCTGATCGGTCTCGGCGTCACCAGGAGTCACGCGCGCCCCAGGGCCTCCGACGACAACCCCTGGCAGCGAGGCCCCAGTTCAAGACCAGCAAGTACCTGGCCCGTCATCCCGCGCGCTTCGACTCCCCGCCCGATGCCCACGGACGGTTCGACGCCTTCAACTCGTACTCCAACCACGAGCACAGACTTGAAATCGTCCGGAGGGGGCGCGACGGTGGCCGAGCTGCGTACGCCGCCAGGCGGCCCGCCCAGCCTCGGTTTGGAGGACGGCGCTTGGTAGCAGCGGCCACGCGCTCCACGCGTACATAGGTGCCTCGAGGCCCGGTAGCAACTCTGAAGCTCGGCACGCCGCTGGAAACGCCGATCCCGGGCTGTGACAAGCTGCAGCGGAACGGACCGGCTGTGAGGCTCTTTCGAAGATAGATGCCCCGTGCCGCGCATGCCGGTGGTCCTGGCCAGCCGACCGCCTGCTGACCCGATCGTTTTCCAGGCCCAGTCTGTTGTCACAGTGCCGCGTTCCGACATTCAGGTGGGGCCGGTACCGCGAGATCGGCAGTCAGCCAGGAACTCCGCAGTTCATCTCGCCCAACCGTCCGCCCACAACCACGCTGACGTGGGGTCGATGCGCGCCCGCATCGCGTCGGCCGATAGACGGGGCGACATCCCGCCGGCGGCAGCCAGGCGACCTCGTCTGACGCGTAGCGGCGGGGCGGCAGTTGCACGTGGGGCCTGGTGCTGCCGGTGACTGCGGCGAGCCTTCGCGGGGAGGCTCGGCTCGCCACAGCCGCGCCGGGTCAGGCGTTCTTGGCTGCCGCGAAGCGGGTGGCGACGTCCTGCCAGTTGACGACGTCCCACAGGCGGGTGACGTAGTCGGGGCGGACGTTCTTGTACTGCAGGTAGTAGGCGTGCTCCCAGGCGTCGAAGGCGAGCAGCGGGGTGGTGCCCTGGCCGACGTTGCCGTGGTGGTCGTAGACCTGCTCGACGATCAGGCGCTTGCCGAGCGGTTCCCAGGAGAGGATGCCCCAGCCGGAGCCCTGGACGCCGGTGGTGGCGGTGGTGAGCTGCTTCTTGAAGGCGTCGAAGGAGCCGAAGTGCTCGGTGATGGCGTCGCCGAGGGCGCCGTCGGGGCGGTCGCCGCCCTCCGGGGAGAGGTTCTGCCAGAAGAGCGAGTGCAGGACGTGGCCGGAGAGGTTGAAGGCCAGCGTCTTCTGCAGGCCGACCAGGCCGCCGAGCTGGTCCTTGTCCCGGGCCTCGGCCAACTGCTCCAGGGTCAGGTTGGCACCATTGACGTAGGCCTGGTGGTGCTTGGAGTGGTGCAGCTCCAGGATCTCCGCCGACATGGCGCGCTCGAGTGCGGAGTAGTCGTACGGCAGGTCGGGAAGCGTGTAGGTGCCCATCAGGACACGGCCCCTTTCAGGCGTGGATGATCGTGCCGGCAAACACACTATTGCGCATGGCTTGCAATAGCCACAGTAGTGCTACAGCATGTCTGACGCGGGGTCGGCCCGTCAGCCAATCGGAAGCACTCCCCCTGCGGGCGCGCCTCCCTTCCTGACGATCGTCTTCCCAACCGGCGCCCGCCGGGACGCAGGCCGACCCCGCACCAGATCCGGTCTCATGGTGGACGGCAGTCAGACCAGCCGGCAGGTGGGGCACAGCCCGCTGAAGACCAGGGACTCCACGCGGTAGACCGTGGCCTTCACGGCCGCCGCCAGGACCTGCGCCGCCTGGGACCCGGGGATCTCCTCGATCGCGCCGCAGCGGCTGCACACCGCATGGTGGTGGTCGCCCGCCAGGCCGTAACTGGCTTCCCCGCTTCGCCCGGGCACCGCGTGCACGATGCCGAGCCCCGTCAGCTTCTCCACCGTGCGGTAGACGGTGGAGATATTCAGCTTGCCGCCGGCCTCGACCAGCAGGCGGTGGATCTCCCCCACGCTCAGATGGCCCGCATGGTCGGCCAGCACTCCCATCACCTGGATCCTGGGGGCGGTGCAGCGCGCCCCGTGCTCCCGCAGCCTCTCCCGGCACCTCTCCACCGCGAAGGCCGCATCCCTCCCGGCAAGCCGCTCGCTCCCCACCCGAACGCCGTCCACCGCGCCTCCCGCGCTCCCGGTGCGCCCCCGGCGACGCGCACTCGTTATTGCCAGTATGTTGCAACTGCTAGTTCAAGGCGTCTAGGTTGTGCGGTCGTCACCGTGAGTAGAGGAAGAAGGACGCCCATGACCACCGCGCCCATAGCCCCCGCCCCGGAGCCCGGCAGAGGCGGCTGGCGCCGCGCCGCGGCCTCCATGACCCGCCGGGAGTGGACCAACCTGGCCGGGATGGCCGGGTTCATCATCGCCCTGCACGTCGTCGGCTGGTTCACCCTGGTGGCGATCGTCGCCCCGCAGCACCTGAGCCTGGGCGCCAAGAGCTTCGGCATCGGCATCGGTGTCACCGCCTACACCCTGGGCATGCGCCACGCCTTCGACGCCGACCACATCGCCGCGATCGACAACACCACCCGCAAGCTGATGCACGAGGGCAAGCGGCCGCTGTCGGTCGGCTTCTGGTTCTCCCTGGGCCACTCCACCATCGTCTTCGGGCTGGCCTTCCTGCTCGCGCTCGGCGTGAAGTCCCTGGCCGGCCCGGTGCAGGACGACAACTCCCAGCTGCACGACGTCACCGGGCTGATCGGCACCACCGTCTCCGGCACGTTCCTCTACATCATCGCCGCCATCAACATCGTCATCCTGGTGGGCATCTGGAAGGTCTTCCGCGAGATGCGCTCCGGCCACTTCGACGAGGCCGCCCTGGAGGAACAGTTGAACAACCGCGGTTTCATGAACCGGCTGCTGGGCCGGGTCATGAAGTCCATCACCAAGCCGTGGCAGATGTACCCGGTCGGTGTCCTGTTCGGCCTCGGCTTCGACACCGCCACCGAGGTCGCCCTGCTGGTGCTGGCCGGCACCGGTGCGGCCTCCGGCCTGCCCTGGTACGCCATCCTCTGCCTGCCCGTCCTCTTCGCGGCCGGGATGAGCCTGCTGGACACCATCGACGGGTCGTTCATGAACTTCGCCTACGGGTGGGCGTTCTCCAAGCCGGTCCGCAAGGTCTACTACAACCTCACCATCACCGGCCTGTCCGTGGCCGTCGCCTTCATCATCGGCACCGTCGAGCTGCTCGGCCTGCTCGCGCAGCAGCTCAACTGGCAGGGTGCCTTCTGGGACTGGGTCCAGGGCATCGACATCAACATGCTCGGCTTCGTCATCGTCGGCCTCTTCTTCGCCACCTGGATCATCGCCCTGGTGGTCTGGAAGGTCGGCCGCATCGAGGAGAAGTGGTCCGCCAACATCCGCCCCGGCGAGGACACCACAGCCTGACCGCGCTCGCCGGCTTCGCGGCCCCCGGCCCCTGATCACCACCAGGGACCGGGGGCCGCGCGCCTTCTCGCGCGCGGTGACCACGTCACGGCTGTAACCGGCGGAGCTGGCACCCCATGACTGAGTCGACCGTCGCCGCCCGGCTCCATCCCGGCCCCGGGGTCATCCCGCCGGTCCGGGGGCTGCGAGCGCTTCGAGTCGGACCGGACGGGCGCCGCGCACGCACCCATGTCCTACTGCACAATATGTGCAACTGCAATATCTAAGCAGAAGCGAGGTGGGTCGGTGCCGGGATCACCGGTGGTGCTGGGGATCGAATCGTCTTGTGACGAGACCGGGGCCGGGCTGGTACGCGACGGCGTGCTGCTCGGTCAGGCGGTGGCGTCCAGCATGGACGAGCACGCCCGCTTCGGCGGAGTGGTGCCGGAGATCGCTGCCCGGGCGCACGTCCACGCGATGGCACCGGTGGTCCGCGAGGCCCTGGACCAAGCCGGACTCACCTTGGCCGACATCGGCGCCGTCGCGGTGACCACCGGTCCAGGGCTATCGGGCGCCCTGCAGGTCGGAGTGGCCGCCGCCAAGGGCTACGCGTTCTCCCTCGGCGTCCCGCTCTACGGGGTGCACCACCTGGCCGGACACGTTGCCGCCGCTACGCTGGAGGGCGGGCCGCTGCCCGACCCGTGCATCGTGCTGATCGTCTCCGGCGGGCACACCTCGCTGCTGCTGGTCCGTGACCTGGCCCGCGACGTGATCGTCCACCTTGGCGACACCCTGGACGACGCGGCCGGTGAGTGCTTCGACAAGGTCGCCCGGATCCTTAATCTGCCCTACCCGGGCGGACCGGCCATCGACCGGGCCGCCCGGGACGGCGACCCACGAGCGGTTCGCCTGCCCCGTCCGCTGAGCGGACCCAGCGATCCCCCCTACGCGTTCTCCTTCTCCGGCCTGAAGACCGCCGCCGCCCGCTGGGTCGAGGCCCAGCGCGCAGCCGGCACCGAGCCGCACGTCCCCGATGCGGCCGCAGGCCTCCAGGAGGCCATCGCCGACACCCTCACCCGCAAGGCCGTGCGCGCCTGCACCGACCACGGCATCGACACCCTGGTCGTGGTCGGCGGCGTCGCCGCCAACTCCCGCATCCGCGCCCTCACCGAGCAGCGCTGCGCCGCGGCCGGCATCACCTTGCGGGTGCCGCCGCTGCGGCTGTGCACCGACAACGGGGCCATGATCGCCGCCATCGGGGACCTGCTGGTCCGCTCCGGCGCCGCCCCCGCCCCACTGGACCTGTCGATCGACCCGTCCGCACCCCTGGAGTACGCAGCGCTGACCCCGCTCGCCACCCCGTCGGTGCGCGTCGCGTGACCACCCTCGACGTGGGGAGGCTGAAGCCGGCCGCGCTGCTCTGCCGCGCCCGGGAGATCCGCGCGGTGCACGCGGCCGCCTTCGCCCGGCCACCGTGGAACGAACCGGCCAGCAAGGCCGACGACTCCTCGTCCGCCTTCTCCACGACGCGCGCAGGCCGGGTTTCACTGCGGCCGTGGCCCACGACGGGGACGGCCGCATGGTCGGCTTCGCCACCGCCTGGACCACCCCGGACCCGTTCCCCGCCGACCGCTGTTATCCCTACGCGAGCGGCGAACTCGGCCACCACCGCACCCGGTCCTGGTTGTGCGGGACCCGGGAGACAGACGAGCTCGCGGTCCACCCCGACCACACCGGTCAAGGCCTTGGCACCACCCTGCTGGAAGCCGTCAGTGCCGATGCGCCCGGCGAGCGGTGCTGGCTGCTCACCACTGCCGCAGTCGGCGGCCCGCTGGACTTCTACCAGCGGCTCGGCTGGCACCAGGCCACGCGTCCGGCACCGCACGCGAACGGCCTGGTCGTCCTGCTCAGTCCCCGTCACCCTGCAGCCTCCGAGGTCCGGGATGCGCTGCCATCACCCGTCCCGATCCGGTGAGTCGTTCATGCCCACGTCCATCCGTCGCTCCCTCGCCACTCGTTGCCAGGCCCTGCGCGCCCTCATCCGCGATCTCACAGGCGCGGGTACCGTTCCCCGCCCCCGGGGCACCGAGCCCGTCGCCGTGGCGGAACTGGCCGCCGAGGCCGCACGACTGTGCGGCGGCGGTGGGCCCACCCCGGCCCCGGTCGAGGGCGCGGCCTGCAGCCTGTCCGAAGTGGCGCAGCGCTACCTGAACTGAACCGCCCCCCTGCCCGTTCTGGAGCACATCGTGCAGACCGCCGAGATCCGCCGGCGCTTCCTCGACCACTTCGCCGAGCGCGGCCACTCCGTCGTCCCGTCCGCGCCCCTGCCGGCGCCGGATGCGACCCTGCTGTTCGTCAACGCCGGCATGGTGCCGTTCAAGCCCTACCTGACCGGCGAGGCCGAAGCACCCTGGCCGCGGGCCTCCAGCGTGCAGAAGTGCGTGCGCACCCTGGACATCGAGGAGGTCGGCAGGACCACCCGGCACGGGTCGTTCTTCCAGATGAACGGCAACTTCTCCTTCGGCGACTACTTCAGGGAGCAGGCCATCGCCCATGCCTGGGAACTGTCCACCGGCACGCGGGCCGAGGGGAGGTTTCGGGCTCGACCCCGGGCGGATCTGGGTGACCGTCCACCGCAGCGACGGCGAGGCGGCCGCCATCTGGCGCCGCGTCTCCGGCCTGCCCACGACGCGGATCGTCGAGCGCGGTGACGAGGACAACTTCTGGTCCATGGGCATGCCCGGGCCCTGTGGTCCCTGTTCCGAGCTGTACTACGACCGTGGACCCGCGCTCGGCCGCGAGGGCGGCCCAGCGGTCGACGAGGACCGGTACATGGAGTTCTGGAACCTCGTCTTCATGCAGTACGAGCGGGGCGAGGACGCCGGCAAGAGCGGCTACCCGATCCTCGGTGAACTTCCGCGTCGCAACATCGACACCGGCATGGGCCTGGAGCGCATGGCCACCCTCCTCCAGGACGCCCCCAACCTCTACGAGCATGCCGCGCGACTGGCCGGCATCCGGTACGGTGCCGACCCGCAGGCGGACGTGCGGCTGCGAGTGGTCGCCGACCACGTGCGCACCGCCCTCATGCTCCTGGCCGACGGCACCGCCCCCGGCAACGAGGGACGCGGCTACGTGCTGCGCCGCATCCTGCGCCGCGCCGTGCGCTCCATGCGGCTGCTCGGCTTCCGCGACCCGGCGCTGCCCGAGCTGACGCCCGTCGCCCGCACCTGCATGGCCGACTCCGATCCGGAGGTCGCCGCCGACTTCCCGGGCATCGCCCAGGCCCCGCGCGACGAGGCCGCCGTCCTGGTTTCCGACCTTGACCTCGACCAGCGCCACGACTGGCTCGAGCTCTTCCCCTTCAACACCACTCGCCGCCCCGACGCCTACACGCCGCTGACCGCCACCCGGTGAGGCGCACTGCCGCACACCCCGACGGTGCCGGCAACACCACCACCGGCGCCACCCGCGGTCCTACTTGATGCTGCAGAGCTCGGAAGCGGGCTGCTCGTCGGCGAGGAAGATGGTCTGAGCCATCATCCTGAGACCGCTCATCCGCTCACGGAACGTCTCGATCGACTCCTCCGGGTGCACCGAGTCGATGACCGCGTGGGGACCGTGGGCGTTGAACTGATGGCTGACAGCGCGCGGGATCTGCATGTCGGCCCAGGAGTTCTCCGGGATGACCAGATTGTACCGTGCGCGCCGGTGGCCGACTGGAACATCGGGAGCATCGTCCTCGAACGTCTCAGGCCGGAAAGGCGTGACGCCGGCTATGTGCGTCACGTCGATCGGAGAGAGACTGGAAACCAGGATCCGTGTGCCCGGGCCCGTCATCATTCGGACGAATCGCAGACCGGTATGGAGGTGCATCCGGGCGCAGATGTCACGCTCCCCGACATCATAGAAGTCCATAAGATAACGGTCCGCAAAGAACCCCTCGAAAGGAGTACTGAGCAGGTAGACGTCACCTTCCTCGAAGGTCTGCGACCGTACGATCCCCTCGACTCCGGGGCTGGTGGCAGCAGGTGCCCGACGAGCCTGCTGAACGACACCGCAGAGCGCCGCGGTCACCGCGAGGGCACTCTCGGGTGGCAACTGGAGGACGGGAGTGACACGGCAGCGACCCGGGTCAGTGAAGTTCAGGACGTCGTGAACTTCGTTCTCGTCGTCCGGTACGTGCTTCATGGACTCGGCCATGACGATCCCTCCGATTGAAACAGCCCGTTCTGGAAAATACGTGCCGACTCATCATGCGAACCAATACTGACAATATTGTGACTGCCTTGAACTGTAGAGTCAAGAAGTGCAGTCAATACATGCCCTCGCCAGGAGCGAGGACGGCCGGGCGACCGCTCGCGGGCCAGCCAGGTCCGGACGTCGACCCCGTCGGGTGGCGCCAACCGCGCCGGTGGCGGCGGTAGGGCGCGGCTTCCCTGCTGACAGCTTCGCGAGCCGCCACAGAAGATCCGGGTGCGGCTCGTTCGATCAGGCGAGACCTGGACAGCGTCGAACGACAGCCTGTACTTGCCAGCGCGGTCGCGCAGCAAGAAGCGCATCGACTCCATGCGCACGCCCAGGCCGGCAGTGACGTTGCGGGCCTGCTGCACGGCCCATGAACCTGAACCGCAGGTCGCGAAGAATTCTCCCCGCCGACGCGGGGGTGGTCCGGTGAAGGCCGCCTCTGTGGCCTCGTTCGCCGCAGATCAGGACCCGCCAAGGCCCAGCACCACCGACACCCACACCAGGTCGGCGAATGGTACAACTCGGTCACCGACACCCACCCCTACCCGGCACCGAGGCTGCCCGGGGGCGGGTCCTGCGGATCACCGAAGTCGGCGAGGACATCCTGCACCGCCCCTGCCGACCGGCGACCGAATTCGGCACCGCTCAACTGTCCAGGCTGATCGACGACATGTTCCTCACCATGTACGTGGCCCGAGGTGCCGGACTCGCCGCGAACCAGGTCGGCGTCGACCCGCGCCTGTTCGTCTACGACTGCGCCGACGACGACGGCATCCGACACGTCGGCCACATCCTCGACCCGGTCCTCGACGAACCCACCGGACCCCGGCGCCTGCTCGACGCGAGCGCGAAGGCTGCCTGTCCGTCCCCGGCTCGCGGCGTGAGCTCGGCCGCGCCGACCACGCCGTGGTCCGCGGCCTCGACAAGGAAGGCAACCCACTGGTGATCGAGGGCACCGGCTACTTCGCCCGCTGCCTCCAACACGAAACCGACCACCTCGACGGCAAGCTCTACATCGACCGCCTCCCCAAGCGCGTCCGCCGCGAGGTGCTCACCGAAACCGCCGAACAGCGGGCCGAGGTCCACGCCCAACGCCACGCCCGCGCCGAGGCCATGGGCGCCCGGCACACTCGCGTCGGTGACCAGCAGCGCTGGCCTACATCGCCAGCAGCATCGTGAACATGCCCACGCCCAGTACCAGGTGACATGCCTCGGGCCACTGCGGCGACCACAGCACCCCGACTCCGCTGTGCCGTCGGGCAGTGGACGGGCCCACGGCGAAGTCGAACAGGCGGGTGCAGCTGACGACTGCGCCCGCGCCGAAGAACACCAGCAGCGCACCGGTGAGCCAGGTGGTGCCCGCCACAGGTGCCATGCCGGGCATCACCGGCATGGCACCGGCCGCGTTCGTCATCCGCCCGGCCATGGACACGGCCATGTAGACCATGGCCAGATGCCCGACCGCATGCACCAGATGGTGCCGTCGGTGGTCCGCGGAGCGCACGGCGGCAGCCGCCGACCACAGGCCGGCCGGCACCAGGACGGCCACCCACAGGCCTTCGGGTAGGGCCAGGCCGGTACCGATTGGGAGGGCCATCACCGCCATGCCCAGCCCCTTGAGTGCCGAGGATGCCTCCAACCTCCCCTCCTCACCGACCAGTTGGGATGCCAGACGGCATCGGGCCAGGCAGAGCAGCCCGGTCGCGGTCATCAACGAGACGAAGAGCCATGCCACCAGCTCGGGTTGTCGCATCCGCGTGCTCCCCCTTCCTCCGCACCATCCAGGGTGGAGGGTCGTGAGAGCCCGGAGCACGGGGGCACACACCGCGCACGGAAGCACAAGGGGTGTGCAAGCGGCGTGCGACGCGGTCGAGTTCGCATTCGCAGCCCGCGGCCCCGGGACGGGGAAGGCCGAGTCGGTTGGCGCCTGCACGGGGGAAACGCCTGCCGGGACCGCTCCCACCTCTCCCCTCTCGGACCGTTCCGGGTGGTGCCCCGTCCGGTCAGTCGGTCTCCACCAGGGGGACACCGCCGGCGGCGGTGCGACGACCGGCCAGGCCGGTGAGGTAGGCGTTGTAGGCGGCGAGTTCGGCGTCGTTGTCACGGTCGGCCTTGCGGTCCTTGCGTGCGGCGTCGCGCCGGTCTGCGGCGAGCCACTGGACGAACAGGGCGAGCAGGACGAGCAGGGTGGGGATCTCGCTGAAGGCCCAGGCGATGCCGCCGCCCGTCTTCTGGTCAGAGAGTGCGCTGATCTGCCAGGCCGTCGGCGGAGTGGCGTAGTAGGTGGTGAGGAGGCTGGTGGACATCATGACCGCGACGCCGAAGAAGGCGTGGAAGGGCATGCCGATGAACAGTTCCAGCATCCGGATCAGGTGGGGGGTCCTGCGTGGGGACGGATCGATCCCCATGATCGGCCAGAAGAACAGCAGTCCGACCGCGAGGAAGTGCACGAGCATGAACTCGTGCCCCAGCCAGCTGCTCATGAGCCAGTCGAACAGCGGGGTGAAGTAGAGGCCGTAGAGGCTGGCGATGAACAGCGGCAGGGTGAAGAGCGGGGAGGAGACCACGCGGACGTAGCGGCTGTGGAGCAGGCGGACCAACAGCTCGCGCGGGCCGGTCCGACCACGGTGGGCGGTGGGCAGGGCGCGCAGGGCCAGGGTCACCGGCGCGCCGAGGAGCAGCAGGATCGGGGAGAGCATCGAGAGCACCATGTGCTGGACCATGTGGACGCTGAACAGTTCCATGCCGTATCCGCCGATGCCGGTGCAGGTGACGGCGAGGATGGTGAGCAGGCCCAGGGCGAAGGCGGTGGTCCGGCCGGGCGGCCACTGGTCGCCTCGGTGCCGCAGCCGGAGCAGGCCCCAGCCGTAGAGCGTGGCGAGCAGCAGGACGGCGGCGAGTTCGGCGGGCGCGGGCTGCGGGTGCCAGGCCAGGAGCCGGGCGAGGGTGGGCGGATCGGTGGGCATCCACATCGGCCCGCTCATCGAGGGGGTCATGTGGCCCATGTCCATGCCGGGCATGTCTGACATGCCCGGCATGGATCCGGCCAGTCGGGCGACGTTCATCGCACTCCTTGCGGGGAATCCCCAGTCGTGGGTCGGGCGGGAGCGGTGTCCTCGCTCGGACTACATGCCGGGCATGCCGGGCATGCCGGGCATCGGGGGCATGCCGGGCATCGGGGGCATGGTCGCCGTGCCTCCGCCAGCTGCTGCGAGGGTGGGGAGCACCGGCACGGTCAGCGAGAGGGCTCCGGCGTGCGCGAAGTGCAGGACGAGGACGACGCTCGCGCCCGGCTTCCACTGCTGGGCGGGTTGATTGATCATCACGTGGATCCCCTGGGCGGGTGCCAGGGTCACCGATCCGTGCGCGGGGACGGCCAGTCCACCGCTCAGGGGGACCATCTCCTCCGAGCCGCCGCCGGTGGAGACGGTGGTGTGCAGGGCGACCGAGGCGGCCTGGGAGGAGTCGAGTGACTCCAGCGTGTCCGCCGTCCCGGCCGTGTTGGCGATGGTGAAGTACGCGGTGGCCACGGACGGGGAGGCGGGGGCGGGGAGGTAGGCACCGGTGACGCTGATCGCGCCGGTGGACGCGTGCCCTGTGGCGGTCGATGGCGCCGGGCCGGCGCTCGCGCTCGCCGCGGCGTGACTGCTGCCACCGCCCTGTGACGAGCAGCCGAGGAGGGCCGCGCCGGACAGGCCGAGGATGCCGAGGAGCGCGAGCCCGCGGCGGGTCAAGACCGAGCGGGCGGCGGACGGGGTGGGTATGGACCGGGCCATGGCGTGGGGGTCTTCCTGTGCGAGGTGGGCTGTGGCGGATCGTGCGGGATCCGCATGTGCCTGCGAGGCCGCGCGGGGCGGGCAGTCGCTACAGAGGCGGATGCGACTGCCCGCTCCGCGCGGATGGCGCGGTGGGTCAGATGTTGGCGATGAAGGCGGAGTGGCCGGTGACCACGATCACGGCGTCCAGTACGACGGCGATCACCGCGGCCGAGACGAGCACGTACCGGACCACGCTCGCCCAGGCGGCCGGCCGCGTGCCGGTCTTGCCCTCGCCCTTGCGGGCCGGCTGCAGCAGGCGGCGGGCGAACAGCATCAGCAGCGGGATCTGGGCCAGCCAGATCAGCGGGCGGATCCAGCTGTAGTGGCCGACGTCGGCGCCCAGGACGAGCGTGTGCCACACGGCGAGGATGTAGAAGACCAGGACGAACCGGTGCAGGAAACGCCACCGGTTCGCACCGATGCCCCGGCGGACGTAGAACGTCGGTGCGAGCAGCAGCAACAGGTAGAACGCGACGATGCCGAGGTCGTAGCCCCATTCACCCTGCGGCCAGCTCTGGTGCGCCCAGCTGCCCGGGATGAACACGCTCTTCCAGTCATCGCCCATCGCGTCGAACAATGTCGCCACGACGTGCACCAGCACCAGCCCGATCACCAGCAGCGAGATCTGCCGGTGCAACCGGTCCACCTGGCGGTACGACATCCGCGCCCAGGCCATCGCGCGGCCCGACTGCTGCAGACCGAGCAGCACACTGAGGAAGGAGAAACACAGGCCGGTCAGCCCGGAGGCCTGAAGCACCGGGAACGCCCAGAACTTGCCCATGTCCTGCATGCCCATACTGGGCATGGACAGCGCCGCCGCACTGCGTCCGTGGGCCTGCAGGTGGGCGATGTACAGGTAGAGCGCGAGCGTGGACAGCACGCCGACAGCCAGGACGAGCGTGCCCTGGAGCCTGGGGGGCAGCCCCCGCCTCGGCCTGGCGGGGTTCGGCGCCTCGGCCGTCACACCGTCGGCCGGGCACGGCGACTGCGGTGACTGTGGCAACTGCGGTCGTGCCGCAGCGGTACGGGTGGTGGGCGGACTCTGGATTTCGGTCATGGGAACTTTCACTTCGTCTTCGGAGGAACCGTCGACGTCCAGTGGCACGCCTGCGTGGCGATGCGGCCCGGAGGGCATGCGGCATCGCGGTACGGCGGTGTGCCGGACGGAGCCGTGGCGGCCGCAGGGCCGTCCACGGGCTCGGTGACGGATGACCGGCAAGGGCGGGCGGAGGCAAGCGAGCGTCCGCGGGCCCGGCGGTCGGGAAAGCTGACGACGCGTCCACCGAGCGCATAGCGCCGCACCCGAGCACCCCGCCGAGCCGCGCAGGCACGCGCGGGCGTGTCAGCGCATGCGGGCACGGGCGCGTGGGCGGGTACCCGGCTGACGGTTGGGGTCGGCGCGGTGGCGCCAGGAAGTGAGTGACGTCGTCAGAAGTGGCTGCCGCCGTCAGACGGCGGCAGGGGTTCCCAGCGGAGGGCCTCGGAAGGCCAGAGCACGAACCAGAAGGAGGGAACGCGGCGGATGGACGCTGCCGAAGCGATCGGCGCGCACCTGCGGCCGGTCCTGCGGCTGCGGGAGAAGCCAGGCCCAGCACCAGCGGATCAGGCCGAGCGCGAGGCGTCGACGCGCGGCCAGCGTCCGGACGAGCCCGAACACCACACGCTCGCCATGCGCGAGCCACAGCCCGCACAGCAGCGCGGCCACCAAGTGGGCCGCGAACATCCCGAGCATGCCGTGACCGCCCGGGGCCATGCTCATACCGGCCATCGAACCGGGCGGGGGCGCCGAGCTGGCGCCGGGAGGGGAGCCCATGCCGCTCATCCCAGCCATGGAGGCCATGGACGCCATGGACGCCATCGCATCGGCGGCAGCGGCGGCGCCGTGCCCGGAGGACACCGGCGGCGGCCCGAAGATCCCGGAGGCGCCGACCACCTGCGCGGCCAGCGCGCTCGGCAGGCGTTGCCCCGTCGGCGCGCAGACCAGGAGATGCGCCCAGGCGTCGGTGAGCCGCTCCGCGCCGCCTTTCCCGCCCCCTGAGGTCGAAGCGGTGGCCTGGCCGAGGGAGAACCAGGCATGCAGCAGAAGCTGGACCGTCACGGTCGCCGCCGTGACGAACACCGACCCGCGCTCGCGCCCGGCGAGCACCCAGGCGACCGCGCAGGTTCCGACCAGCGCACCCGCCAGAGTCCAGGCCGGCACGCCCACACCGGACATGAGGACGTGCCCCACGGCGGCGAAGAGCACACACACCACCGCGAACATCCCGGTTCGCGCGGCTCGAAGGTGCTGGTACGTGGTCATAGCGGACCTGATTGTGGCACGGCAGCTCAGCACCGCCGCCGGTGGGGAGCAGTCAGAGGAACCGACCGCGGGAGAGCGGCGCCGGCAACCGTCCTGGCGGCCAGGACGCGGGCAAACCGCACGCCTGCTCGAATCGACCCACAGGCCGGCGTCCTACACGACCTCGACGCTCCCTGCCCTGCCGCACCGAAGCCCAGCGAACCTCACCGGAGGCTGACGACTCCCGGTTCGTCCCACTCGACCTTGAGGGTGCAGGTCAGAGTGCCATCGGCTCACCCCAAGTGATCACAGGGTTCGTGGCGGCCCGGCCGGGGGAACATAAGCCGAGCAGTGGACACTCAGTGTGAGGGACGTGCGATGGCGACAGGAACCGTGAAGTGGTTCAACGCGGACAAGGGATTCGGATTCATCAGCCAGGACGACGGCGGGCTGGACGTCTTCGTGCACTTTTCTGCGATCCAGTCCCACGGCTTCAAATCCCTCATGGACAACGACAGGGTCGAATACGACCTGGTGCAGGGAGCGAAGGGGCCACAGGCCGAGAACGTCGTGGTGCTCGAGCAGTAGGCCACACTGCCGACGGCATGGGGCCGGGCGCAGCCGGCCCGGTCCCCATCTGGAGCCGCCCCTCGACCCGCACGACGGCGACGCCTCGTGGGGGTTGCGTGGCGGACATGGTTCGACCGCTCAAGGGTCGATGAGACTGCTCAGGCTTGGGTGCGACAAGACACCCCCGACCTGACGAAGGCCGTCCGCGCCGAGACTGCCACCGAACTCGGCGGCCTCACCCGGCCGAGCCCGCCGTCCTCCCCTCCCTCAGCAGCTAGACGCCTCCTCGGTCATGCCCGCCCCCGCGCGCGCCGCCGCCCGAAGTCCGGAGTGTCGACCCGGTTCTCGCCCTGGACCGGGTAGGGGACGAAGCTGCTGACGTGCTGGTCGATCACCAGCGGGCGGCCGATGGGCGAAGCGGAGCGCTGCGGGCATGACGGGTGCTCGCAGACCTTGCAGCCCAGGCCGATGGCGAAGATCTTGCCGGGGCGGCCCCAGCCGGCGGGCGAGCGGGTCACCGCCCGGGCGGTCCACAGGTAGCGCTGCCCGTCCGGCTTGGCCGCGATCTGGACGTGCACGCGTCCGGGCGCGGCGGAGGCCTCGTAGACGTTCCGGAGCGGCAGGTGCCGCCGGTGCGGGAGAGGTGGAAGCCGGTGGCGGACCGCCGTTTGGAGACGTTGCCGGCCCGGTCGACGCGGACGAAGGAGAACGGCACCCCGCGCAGCCGGGGGCGCTGGAGGGTGCTGAGCCGGTGGCAGACGGTCTCGTAGCCGACGCCGAGGTGGTCCACGAGGTGTTCGATGTCGTAGCGGGCCGACTCCGCCGCGGTGTGGAAGGCGGTGTAGGGCAGCACGAGCGCGGCGGCGTAGTAGTTGGCCAGGCGATCCGGGTGAGCGACCAGGCCTGCGATCCCTCGGGGCTGTCCTGGGCGGCCGGTTTGGACAGCAGCCGGTCGTGCTCCGGGTAGGCGAGCTGGGTGGCTGTCCGGATGGCCCGCTGACCGGGCCTCAGCCGCGGTGCGAGGTGCAGTTGCCGGGTGGTCGGGTGGTAGCGGTGCAGCCGGTCGTCGTCGGGCGGTGCAGGTGCCAAGAACCACGTCCGTGCTGGTCAGTTGACTGTGGGCGCTGTCGCGAGGCCGGCCGGTCGAGTGACAGCGGAGGTCTCGCTCGGTGATTGCCGGCTGGCTCCGGCCGGTTCCAGGATGGTCCGGTGCTGCTGCGACTGCCCTACCTGGCGTGTGTGTTCGCCTTGATACGGCTCCTGCCGATGGGCGACCGCGACAAGGACGCCGAGATCCTGGCGCTACGCCACCGACTGGCCGTGCTACAGCGACAGACCGACAAACCGAAGCTCACCCGGCCCGACCGCGCGCTGCTCCGCCGCACTCCTGCACCACCTCCCCCGGACACACCTTCGGCAACTCCAGCTGATCGCCTCCCCCGACACGCTCCTGCGCTGGCACCGCGACCTGCTCCGCCGCCGCCACGCCAAGGCCTCCCGCCCCAAACGTCCCGGTCGTCCGCGCACCGTGCGCTCCGTCCGCGCCCTGGTGCTCCGGCTCGCCGACGAGAACCGCACCTGGGGCTACCGGCGCATCCACGGCGAACTCGCGACCCTCGGCATCAAGGTCGCCGCCTCCACCGTGTGGAACATCCTCAAGGAACACGGCATCGACCCCGCACCCGAACGCGACCACACCACCTGGGCGACATTCCTGCGCTCCCAAGCCCACGCCATCCTCGCCGCCGACTTCTTCGAGACCAAGACCTTGACCGGAGCGACCGTGACCGTCCTCGCGGTGATCGAGCACGCCACCCGACGCGCGCGGGTCCTCGGCGCGACCGCCCACCCCACCGCGGCCTGGATGACCCAGCTCGCCCGGAACATGGTCATGGACCTTCAGGACACGGGCACCAGGGTGAAGTTCCTGATCCGCGACCGGGACGTCCGCTACCCGGCCGCCTTCGACGCCGTCCTGCAGGCCGAGGGAATCGAGGTCGTCCAGACCGGCGTCCGGATGCCGCGCATGAACGCGATCACGGAGCTGGGGGTACCTCCCGGCCGAAGGCTGGGGGCGGGTGCGATCCTGCCGAACCGAGCTCCTCGACCGCACCCTCACCTGGAACCAGGCCACCTACTCCACGCGCTACACGCGTACGAGCAGTTCCACAACACGCACCGGCCCCACCGCAGCCTCGCCAGCGCCGCGCCCCTCCGCCCACTGGCCGAACCCATCACCGAACCCGACCGGCTCACCCACCTCGACGTCCACCGACGCGACCGCCTCGGCGGCATCCTGCACGAATACCAACACGCAGCGTGCCCAGCACGGACGTGGCTCTTGGCACCTACGGCCCTCAATCTCATCCTGTGCCGTTCGGAAACTCATCGCTGCTGCTCGGGGCGGGTCTGGCGAGCCGTCACGGCCTCCTGGAACCCTGTCCGAGTGATCGTCTCACTGGTGTACAAGGTGACGCGGAAGCTGCTCGCCGTTCCGGCAGCACTGCTGCGTCGGGACACGGCCAAGGACGCCGAACTCCTGGCGCTGCGGCATGAGAACGCGGTGCTGCGCAGGCAACTCACCGCACCAGTGCGGTACGAGCAGGCAGACCGGCTGTGGTTCACGGCACTGTCGTCGCTGATCCCCCGGCGCCGGTGGGCGCAGGTGTTTCCGGTGACGCCCGGGACACCGCTCGCGTGGCACCGAAGGCTGATCGCCCGGAAGTGGGACTACAGCAAGCGGCGGGGCAGGCCCGGCCGGCCGACGACCGCGAGCGCGGTGAAGGCGCTGGTGTTGCGGCTGGCCAAGGAGAATCCGCGCTGGGGCAGCCGTCGGATCCGGGGCGAACTGGTCCGCCTCGGGCATCCGATCGGCGCGACGACGGTCTGGGAGATCCTGACGGCGGCGGGCGTCGATCCCGCCCCGCGCCGCGGTGGGCCGACGTGGCGCGAGTTCCTGACCGCGCAGGCCGAGGGTGTCATCGCCTGCGACTTCGTGCACATCGATCTGGTCGACCTGCGCCGGGTGTACGCGCCGCTGTTCCTCGAGCACGGCACACGACGGTTGCACGTCACCGGGGTGACCGCCCACCCGACGGGCCCCTGGGCGGTGCAACAGGCGAGAAACCTCGCGGTCGAGTTGGGCGTACGAGTCGACTCGCTGCGTTTCCTGATCCGCGACCGGGACGCGAAGTACACCGCGTCCTTCGACGCTGTCTTCGAGGCTGAGGACGTGGAGGTCATCAAGACGCCACCTCGTGCTCCGCGAGCGAACGCCCACTGCGAACGAGCCACCGGAACCCTCCGGCGCGAGGCCCTCGACCACCTGCTGATATGGAACGAGACCCACGCCCAGCAGGTCCTCGACACCTACGCCCGGCACTACAACCGCCATCGCCCACACCAGGCACGAAATCAGCTCCCACCCCTCGCCCAAGAGCACCCCGCGCCAAGAGCCGACCTGGCCGCTCACCGGCTCCTCCGCGCGCGAGTGCTCGGCGGCGTCATCAACGAATACCGATACGCGGCCTGACCAGCAGCGACAAGTTTCCGAACGGCACACGCTCCCATCAGGCACAGGCGCCTACATATGCAAGGGTCGCCATATGCTAATGTTCAGTCTTGTCAGGCACCCACCAAGGAGGTTTGCGCATGTCCGCCACTGTCGAGCACCGTCCGCACCCCGACCACGCCCACACCCACGGCGAGGGCTGCGGCCACGTCGCCGTACCGCATGAGGACCACGTCGACTACGCCCACGACAACCACCTCCACCGCCCGCACGGCGACCACGTCGACGAGTGCGCCACCACCGGGCACGTGACCCACGACGGACACCAGCACCAGCACGGCCCGGACTGCGGCCATGTCGCCGTCCCGCACGGGGACCACACCGACTTCATCCACGACGGCCACCGCCACGCCGCCCACGACGGCCACTGGGACGACCACTGACCGGTCACCCTCCGCGGGCACCCGGGCACGAATAAGTGAAAGTCGTTGCCATATGCTAACTTCCGCATATGGCAACGACTTCCCCACAGGACGAGCCGAGCCCCGAACTCCAAGCCGCCAGCGACCTTCTACGCGCACTGGCCGCCCCCGTCCGGGTGGGCATCGTGCGCGAGCTGGCCGACGGCGGCAAGCGCGTCCACGAACTCGTCACCGCCCTCGGCGTGAGCCAACCCCTGGTCTCCCAGCACCTGCGAGTGCTGCGGGCCGCCCGGATCGTCACCGCCCACCGCCAGGCCCGCGAGATCGAGTACACCCTCAGCGACGCCCACATCGCCCACATCGTCCTGGACGCGATCCGGCACACCCAGGAGTAGCGCGCTTTTGGCATCACGACCGTCTCATTTGACTTGACACCTACCGGATCGCCTCGAGCACACCTGCTCCGCATACGGGATCCGTTCCCGGTAACATCGCCTGCAGACTAGCGACCACACCGCCGACACCCGCCTCGGTCACGACCTGGGACCCGCCCTGGGGGGCTGCTCAGCACGTCCAGGTCTGAAGCGGAGCGGCCGGCCGCGTTGTGAAGTTCCACCCTCGGCTCGACACCTGGACTGGGACAGGCGAGCCCGGAGGAAGTAGTTTCAGGTGGGAACCAAGAGCAACATGAGTAAGCGGTATACGGCGGAGTCCAAGCGGGTCGCGGTCGCGCTGGTACGCCCGTCACCGCACCGGAAGTCACCGAGATCGCCAGAGCTGGGGTCAGTCCGGAGGGTGCGGGTGCCGATAAATCATCCGCACAGGCCGCGGTCTTGATCGTCGATCTTCGGGCCCGCTCGGTGCCGCCCCGGCATCTTCACCTGCACGGGGCACTGACGGCATCATGACCTGTCATGCTGCTGCGCCCGGCCTACCCCGCCGCGGCCAACACCCTCGCGCTGCTGCGGCTGCTGCCGATGAGCGACAGGGAGAAGGGCATCGAGATCCCGGTGCTGCGCCACCAACTGGCCGTGCTGCGCCGGCGGATCGACAAGCCGAAGCTCACCCGGCCTGATCACGCGCTGCTCGCCGCGCTCCTGCACCGCCTCCCCGGGGTGCAGCTTCGCCAACTTCACCTGATCGTCTCACCAGACACGGTGTTGCGCTGACGCCGCGATATGCTGCGCTGACGCCACGCCAAGGCCTGCCGCCCCAAACGCCCGGGCCGTCAGCGCACCGTGCGACCGTCCGCGCCCTGGTGCTACGGCTCGCCAGAAGGAAGGCCCACACACACCAGCAGCGAATCGGGCGACAGCGTCTCACGGGGTGGGCTGCGCGGACGCAGGCGTCGTGCGGCAAAGCGAACTGGGCAGTGTCGTACGGCGATCGGCACGACGATGGGCTGCGGCAACGATGACGATCCCCCTCCGGACGAGGCGATCGGGGGCGTTGGCACAGAGATCCCCGGGCTCGTCAAACGTACCATTGCACATGTCATGTGCCCGGCGCGAGGGCGCGGTTGTGGAGTTTTCGTAAGACGTCGCGCGAGCCTGTGCGGGTCGGTGGAACCGCGCGTCAGACCCCCGCCGATCGACTGGGAAAACACCCGCCGATCAGCCGGGAATGGGCTTCGCCGTCTAGCTGACACAATGTCGCACAAGGCAAGGGAAGGCTGCGGTGGGAGTCGAAATCGGGTCGCTGTTCCCGTGCGATGCCGCACTGCATTCGGCCTCGAAACCGGGTGGTGCGCACCCGTAGAACTTGACTCGGGGCTCACCGCGCCGCTCCTCCTGCGGGCGCGGTGACGGCTGGCTCGCCTGCCTCGAGTCAGCCCGCGGTCGGGCACCGCGGAGTCCGGTCCGCATGCGTGAATGCCGACCGATCGTCGGCGAAGTGCGTATGCCCACATCCCGGCTGCGGTCCGTGGAAGCGACCACTCGGTCGCGTGGCAAGCATTCTGCTGGCGAAGTGCCCGACGGGCGTCGGCCGAGGCCAGAGGCGCCGGCAGGGCGACACGGGGGTCACTCGGCGTACCTGGTCGGTCACCTGTTCGCGAGGCGGATTTCCTGGCTCCAGATGCTTGACCAAACGCCTTGGCATGTCATTAACATGATCCGCCATCAGGCCACAGCGGGTTTCGATGCACCCCACGGTCTGCGCAACTCGGGCTCGCCGTCGGGCGGTCCCGCCACCACAGGCGTCGGGCCAGTGCCTCGCCATGCTGCTTTCGGGGGATCGTCATGAGGAAGCCGTACACAGACTGATGTCATGGCCACTTCGGCCATGACCAGAACCGCATTCCGGAACCACCTTGCCACGTCGCCCGATTGGGGCGATGTCGGACAGGTGCGCCCGAACTACTCCTCGTCGGTCGGGCTTTCCCGGCCTCCCATGGATATCCCTGAACGAAACACCTGGCAGCACTGCGTACAGCTGCCCGCGGTGCAGGTCCGGCACGCCTGTCCTCAGAGAAGGAATCGCTGCATGCACGGTTCTCCCCCCTCCCGTTGGCGGAGGGCACTCACCGCAGTCGCCACCGGCCTGGTGACCGCCGGCGCCCTGGTCGGCACCGCCGGGCCGGCCTTCGCGGACTCCACTGGCACGGTGACCGCTGGTCAGGGCAACTACTCGTACATCAACGAGCGCAGTGCGCCACACCTGTCCGCTTCCGTCGTGGGACAGGCGAACATCGGCAGCACGGTGAACATGCAATGCCAGACCCAGGGCGACACGGTCGAGAACGACGCGCGCTGGATCTGGTCCGGCTCGTTCTACATCGCCGACGCCTTCATCGCGGAGAACACCGACACCCTGCCCACCTGCGGCGACGCGGTCACCCTCAACATCTCCATGCAGAAGCAGGTCCAGGACGAATGGTGCTGGGACGCCTCCGGGCTGACCCTCGCCAACTACTGGGGCTACACCCAGTACAGCCAGTCCGACTTCTGCCAACTCGCGCACCAGTACAGCGGCGTCAGCTGCAACGACCAGCCCGCCACGCTCGACGACATGGCGGGCGCGCTGTCGGAGATGGGCTTCGCCAACACCGGCTACGACCTCGACCGCAGCGCGACCTTCGCGGAGACCGCCAACGAGATATCCAACAACCGCCCGTTCGCGGTGCGGATCGGCTGGGCGGCCGGCGGCGGGCACATGAACGTGATCTACGGCTACGACCCGTCCTCCAACATGATCGCCGTCGGCGACCCGTGGCCCTCCACCCAGACCTACACCTGGTGGAACTACAGCAGTTACGCCAGCAACAGCTCGTTCACCTGGACCCACTCCCGGATCGGGATCCACAACTGAGGAAGGCTCGCCCCACATGCGAAACCACCACCGCACCGGTCGGCGGGCAGCCCGCCTGGCCTCGCTCGCCATGGGCGCGACGGCGCTGCTCACCGCCGTCTGCCCGCAGGCCCTGGCCGATGACCGGCCGAGCGTCCAGGACCTGCCGGGCGCGCAGCAGGTCCTGGCCTCTGACCAGGTCCACAGCACCGTCTCCCGCTTCCTCGGTACGGTCGCCGCGGCCGGCAACGCCGTCCCGGCCATGCCGGCGGCCGGCACAGTCGCGGACAGCGACCAGCCGTTCAGCATGGACGCCCCCGTGGCGCTGTACGAGCTGTCACCGGACTTCGTCAAGGGCACCAAGCCCGCGACGGCCGACAACGTCGTGTGCCTCTCCTTCCTGGCCGCACCGGTGACCGGCAAGGACGGCCACCACGCGGACGTCCTGCTCAGCCACGGCCCCAATTCCTGGCAGCTGGCGGGGATCCGCGACGGGGACGAGGACGCCAGCTACGCCAAGAAGGCCACCCAGGGCAGCATGGTCTTCAGCGAGCCGCAGATCCACGCCTGGTACGCCCTCGCGGGCAACAAGGTCCAGCCGCTGAACCAGGAAGCGCGGGACGGGCTCGGCGGCCGCAGCAGTGTGTCGCTGACCGACTACCAGAAGCTCGTCCACCAGCGCTACGCCGACAAGACGCCGGGCTCCTCGTACGACCGCAACGGCCTGGCCGGCGGCTACGGCCTGGCCAACGCCGCACCGGCCCGTCCGTCCGGGCCGTCGACCACGGTGCTCGCAGCCGCCAGCGCCGCGCCGACCCTCGCCGCCGGCGCCGCGCTGCTGCGCCGACGTCGCTCGCGCACGGCCCGCCGGGCGTAACGTCTTGGGAGCGTTTGAGATCAGGGCGTGCCGGCCCGGCGATTCGGCTGGTGGTTCAGCAGTGGCTGCCCGGACGAGCACCAGTTCGATGCCCGTCCGGCCGGCGGATGGCCTGGGCGACGCAGCTGCGGACGCGCTGCTGCGCGAGGGGCACGAGAAGACCGCGCGGGCCTGGATCCACCGAGGCCTGCACAGCGCCGGCCGGCCCGCCGCCCACGCCGTGCTCCTCGTCCACTGGCGGCCCCCTGGTGCTCGGCGTGCATGTCCACCCGTCGCCGTACGGCGCGTGTCAATCCCCTGGAAACGTAGAGTCGTCTCTATGCGGCTTCGTCCCTCTGTCGGGTCTCGGCTCGCTGCTGGTTGATGATGCGTTCGAACTCGG